>JACYMB010000071.1 GCA_015272205.1 Synechococcales cyanobacterium T60_A2020_003
TGCAATATGGCGGAAGATGGGGCGTTTGCAGATCAGTTGCGAGCGCTAATTCAGCGGATTCAGGCGGACTCTCCCTCGTTGCCGGTTGTGCTAAATACGATGCGGCAATGTAGAGGTGGGCAACATGGAGAAGGTGAGTGAAACAGGAAGGCCTGAGCAAATCGTGGGTCGTAATCTGGGGGTAGGCGGCGATCTGAAGGTTGGGGATATTACCCAGAAATCAGGATGGGGTTTCAGTCAGAAAAATTTAGGCAAAACCCTTGACCTTATACTAAGGTACAACCTCTATTCTAGAGGCGAGAAGCGACGTGAAACCCCGCAAAGCGCTTCCTAGAAACTAGATTTTGGAGATTGGGATCATGGCTCAACTGACTGTCGAAGTGTTAGGCACGGGCTGCAAAAAGTGTCAGCAATTAGAAGCAAATGCTAAAGCGGCGATCGCCCACCTCAACCTAGAGGCAAAAGTTTCGCACATTACCGACCCCATGAAAATTGCCGAGCGCGGCGTAATGAAAACGCCTGCCCTGGTCGTTAATGGGCAACTGGTGAGCCAAGGGAAAGTGCCCACCCCAGAGCAAATACAACCGCTGCTTGCGGTTGATTAACCCTCCCAATTTTGAGTTAGGGCAAAGGGTTGGCATGGCTCTTTTCCTAGCTCTCTCCTACTTGGAGAAAAACGATGCAAATCAGTTCATTTTGGCGAGCACAGTGGAAACCACTCGCCCTGATTGTGGTGGCTTTTGTTCTTTGTTTCTACCTACCTGTTGAGGCACTACAACAATCTGAGCGGCTGCGGAATGCGTTTTGGGAAGCCCTCTATTTAGTGCGGTGGTATGCCCAAGAACATGTGAAGTGGACCCGGAAAACTGGACAAGGGGCTAAGCTCTGAACCACTCAAAGAATGATAGGAGTAGTTTATGAGCAACAAACGCAAGCAGTACAGTCCAGAGTTCAAAGCCAAGATAGCCTTAGATAAAGCTTAAGGACACATGAAACCGTTGGGCTAATTTCCGTTGAGAAATATCTTCGGTGGCGTAGATTTCAACAATTTTCTCTCGCAAATCAAGAGAGTAAGCTTTTATGCTTAACCATCACGAGGAGAATTCATTTCAGGTCTGAATCTTTCCTCAAGCCTCCTATAGTTCAATTGCACCTCGTGCAGATGAGAACCGCTATATCTCGGCTTTCTATGATGTTTCTGTACCCTTCGGGAAAACACAGCCTACGTCGGCTCACCGGTTTGCCTCCAGCTTCCGACTGACAACTCCCTCGCGAGTTTGCCCTTTCTTTTGTGGCTAGTGGTTGTCGTCACTCGGCTCCAAGACTTTCGAGCATTTGGACGCTGGTTCCACCACAGGGGAGTCGCACGACGCAATACAGCGGAAAAATTTACGGATTTACCCAAAAGCATCCAATATCCAATAGGGCAAAGATTGCCCTCAAACCCAGAACCGATCACGCATGTAGAAGGAATCGAGTGACGCTATACTACTCAACTTAGACCGATCATCGTTTTTTTACAAATAAAAGGTAATATCCATGACCTGGTTTGGCTTGTCCCGCAAACGTTGGCGATCGCTCGTCACCACAATCGGCCTTTTTAGTATCTGCTTGTTTCTGGTCGTAAGCTGTGGCGGCTCTCCATCCAAAGAGACATCGGAAACCGCATCGCCTACCGCAGACAATGGACGGGTTTCCGTCGGAACCACGCTCACGGTGCGTACCCTCGATCCGGCAGACGCCTATGAACTGATTTCAGGATTGCTCCTCTACAATATGGGCGATCGCCTCTACACCTACGAACCGGGCACCACTAACCTCGTTCCGCAGCTTGCCACCGAGCTACCCACCATTAGCGACGATGGCCTAACCTATATAATTCCAACCCGCGAAGGCGTTACCTTCCATGACGGTACACCCTTTAACGCGGAAGCAATGGCCTTTTCGATCAAACGGTTGATGGAAAACGATGGGCGACCTGCGTTTCTGCTGGCGGATCGGATTGCTTCTGTCGAAGCAACAGGTGAGAATGAGTTGACGATCACCTTAACTGCACCATTTGCTGCCTTTACCTCTCTACTCGCGTTTTCAGGACTAACACCCGTTCCCCCTGAAAGCTACGAAATTGGAGATGCGGCGTTTAAGCCCGACAGTTTTGTGGGAACAGGCCCCTACAAACTCGCTGAGTTCGCGACGGATCGAGTGCGCCTAGATGCTAATGAAGACTATTGGGGCGAGGCACCCGCGAACGACGGCATTGATATCCAGATCTTTACCACTCCCGCGAACCTGTACAACGCTTTCACAACCGGAGCGCTAGACATTGCCTATCAAACCCTCGATCCGGAGCAAATTAGCAGTCTGCAAAAGGACTCTGATGCCAAGGGTTGGCAGGTAATTGAGGGGGATGGTTCGGTGATTAACTACCTAACCCTGAACCAAAAGACGGAACCCCTTAACGATGTCAACGTGCGGAAAGCGATCGCCGCTCTCATCGATCGTCCCCTGCTCAATGAGCGAGTCTTCCAAGGACAAGCCGACCCGCTCTATAGCCTGATCCCCAGCACCATCAAGCAATCGAAGCCCGTCTTCAAAGACGCCTACGGGGACGCCAACACCGAAGAAGCGAAGAAGTATCTGGAGGAAGCAGGCTTTTCTGAAAGCAATCCGTTGGTGTTAGACCTGTGGTACATTTCCACCTCAACCACCAATAACGTTGCTGCCACCGTGATGAAAGCATCGATGGGACAGCAGCTTCCAGGCATGATTCAAGTCAATCTCAATAGCGTTGAGTCCTCCACGGCCTTCGAGAATCTGGGGAATGGTCTTTATCCCACCTTTATCCTGAACTGGTATCCCGACTTTTACGATCCAGACACCTATATCGAACCCTTTATGGATTGCGATAAGGGATCGGAAGCCACCCTCTGCGAAGAAGGTCAAAGCCAAGCAGGAGGCTCGTTCTACTACAGCGATCGCGCCATAGAGCTTGTGGATGCCCAGCGGCAAGCCATTGACCCTGCGAAACGGGACGAGGCTATCAGCGAGATTCAGGATGTATTGGCCGAAGATGTGCCCTACATCCCGCTCTGGGTTGCCAAAGACTACGCCTTCGCTCAATCTGGGGTCGATAATTTCACAATCCAGCCAACCCAGCAAGTTCTTCTCTGGCAAATTAGCAAATAATGTCCCGATCAAAAGCCCTCCAGTACTATATCCTGACCCGGATTCTCCTCGCCCCAGCCATGCTGTGGGTGATTGTGACTGTAGTTTTTATTTTGCTGCGAGCCATTCCGGGCGATCCGGCAGATGTAGCCCTGGGGCCCCGTGCCCCCGAAAGTGCCAAGGCGGCTTACCGCGCTGAAAATGGCTTAGATGGCCCGCTTTTTGTGCAGTACCTCAACTATCTGTGGGGATTGCTGCATTTCGATTTGGGCAAGTCCTCCTTGGTGCGGGGGCAAACAGTGTGGGCCATTATTGGCGACCACTTTCCCGCCACGGTGGAGCTAGCCATGTTCAGCATGATCGTGGCGGCGGTTGTTGGGGTAACGGTGGGGGCGATCGCCGCTTCTCGTCCCAATTCCCCCCTGGATGCCGGGGGACGGTTGTTTGGCATCATCACCTATGCGATTCCGATGTACTGGTTTGGCATGGTGTTGCAGCTTACTTTTGGGGTGTGGCTGGGCTGGTTTCCCTTGGGAACTCGGTTTCCCCTATCCATGCCCACCCCCGAAACGATTACTGGGCTATACGTTTTAGATAGTATTCTCCAGTTCAATCTGCCCCAGTTGGCAACGGCCCTGTACTATCTCGCTTTGCCGAGCTTGACTCTGGGCGTTCTGATCAGCGGCATTTTTGAACGCATAGTACGGATTAACCTCAAGCAAACGTTGCGATCGGATTATGTAGAGGCGGCGCGGGCGCGGGGCATTCCCGAACGGCGGATTGTGCTGGCTCATGCTTTAAAAAATGCCATGATTCCAGTGATTACGGTTTTGGGTCTGACCTTTGCTTCTCTCTTAGGCGGAGCCGTTCTCACCGAAGTCACCTTTTCCTGGCCGGGACTGGCCAACCGACTCTACGAAGCCATTTCCCAGCGGGATTACTTTGTGGTTCAGGGCATCATGGTCTTTTTTGGCGCGATTGTGGCGATCGCCAGCATCCTGATCGACATCCTCAATGCCTATATCGATCCGCGCATTCGCTACTAGATATCTTCCCGCATCCTTACATAACTGGGCGGTTGAAAAAGGTTGCGATAATGAAGATACCGAATTCCAGGAGGCATGAGGATGGCCGTTGCGTCTCAACGAATCACGTTTGACGAGTTTCTCGCCTACGACGATGGAACCGATACCCTCTATGAACTGGAAAACGGGAAACTCCTGACCATGCCCGCCGACAGCGAAATTAACCGTCGGATTGCCATGTTTCTGGTGGCAACGTTCTTAAAGCTGGGGATTCCGTTTGAGCGCCTGTCTTTGAAGACTGAAGTTGCGGTCAGCAGTACTCGATTATCCGTGCGAGTACCAGGTTTAGTCGTGTTTTCGGAGGAAGGAGTCGCGGCTCTGGAAGGCGCAAGGCGATCGCTGGTATTGCTGGATATGCCGCCACCGCTTTTAGTGGTTGAAGTGGTAAGTCCAGGGCAGGAGAGCCGCGATTATCGTTACAAGCGCTCTGAATATGCCGCACGGGGAATTGCTGAATATTGGATCATTGATCCGATTCAGCAAAAAGTGACCGTACTGGAATGGGTGGAAGGCTTTTACGAGGAAACCATTTACAGCGGTGATGCGTCAATACTCTCGCCGCTATTTCGTCATCTAAACCTCACGGCAGCCCAGCTTTTGCAGGAACGTTGAGCCAGGCTCCCAAACTCGGAGAAAATAGGCTAGTCTGGGGCAGAATCACGCGGAGGAGGAGAGGTGTGTCGTCCATTTGTAGTCAAGGTCATGCCAACCCACCCGGAAGCCGTTTTTGCTGCTACTGCGGTGAACGGTTAAGTGATCCCCATGAACTGCTCAATACCGCCTTAGGAAACCGCTACCGCCTCATCCGAGAACTGGGTAAGGGGGGCTTTGGGCGCACTTACCTGGCCGAAGATTTACACCGCTTCAACGAATACTGTGTCCTCAAAGAATATGCCCCCCAAGTCGAAGGTCAGCAGGCGTTACAAAAAGCGCAGGAACTGTTTGAACGGGAAGCCGGAGTCCTCTACAAGCTCCAGCATCCTCAGATTCCCCAATTTCGGGAACTGTTTCGCGCAAGTCAGGGCGATCGCGATCGCCTTTTTTTCGTCCAAGACTATATAGACGGGCAAACCTATCGCCAGCTTCTGCAAGCTCGACAGCTCCAGGGATTACTCTTCAATGAGTTTGAAGTCACTCAACTGTTGGCGCAACTGCTGCCCGTGCTGGACTACATTCACCACGCAGGCGTGATCCATCGCGATATTTCGCCAGACAACATCATGCTGCGCTTTACCGATCAAAAACCTGTGCTCATTGATTTTGGTGGCGTGAAGGAACTGGCCGCAAAAGTTGCCGCTGCCCAACATCCCTATGCCATGCCCGATCTCACCCGGATTGGCAAACTGGGCTATGCTCCTGCGGAGCAAATGGAAGAGGGCAAGGTCTACGCCCACAGTGACCTCTATGCCCTAGCCGCAACGGCAGTCGTTTTACTGTGCGGACGCGAACCCCAAGAATGGCTCCTCACCGGGCGTCCAATCTGGCAAGACTGGGTCAATATCAGCCCCTCCTTCCAGGCCATTCTCACCAAAATGATGGCTCCCCATCCGCTGGATCGTTATCAGTCGGCAACGGCAGTGATGCAGGCATTGGGTGTTCCCAAGCATGAAGCGGCATCTTCTCCATCTCCCGTGATCCAGACGTTGCCTCCCCCTAGTGCCTTGACCGATCCGCCCACTCAGGCGACGGTTCCGGTGAGTCCCGTATTGCCTATAGGAACTGAGAACCACCAGGAAACGGCGAGTCTTGCTCCTCCATCGTCTGCTTCCCCTGCGCGGTCATCCACTCCACAACGGGGATGGGGCTGTTTGCAGTGGGCGATCGCCCTTGCCCTTCTGATTCCGGTATCCGCGTGGGGGGGAGCATGGCTGATGCGGACATTTTTCCTACCCCAACCCAACGTAGAGGATCAGCAAGAGCTGGATAGTTCATCGAAGCTCCCCCAGGACGAACAGCAGCGTAAAGCAGCGATCCAGAGCCGTCGGGAGGCGTTGGGCATTGACTATGACTTTCTGGTGGGGCTAACCAACCAACGCTTTTACGAGACCTATCCCGACCAAAAAGGCCGCACCCTCACCGATCAGTCAGAGGATGCCGAATGGCGCGATCGCTGGGACGCGATCGCCTCGGAGGGGTTGGATACTCTAGAAACAAACCTGAGTGCTGATGCCCGCGCTAGATTGGGTAACTATACGCCAGCAGATCAAGAGTCTTGGAAAACGCGAGTGAATCAACTTTACGTCGGCAGCCGATCGCTCAATGATTTGACCGATGCCCGATTTTTCTATCTCTTTCCGGATCAGAGCGGCAATGCCTTTATCGACCAACCGATCGGCCAGATTTGGCGAGGATTAGCGCTAGACCAGGTCGTGGCGCTAGAGGCTGGAGAGACGTTAGAGGAGATTCGGCTAGAGCCAGGAACCTTTCGAGCCGAGCGATCGCACACCCTGGAACCGGGGGGTGGTCGGGTGTATATTGCCTATCTCAGCGAAGGTCAAATCCTGCGGATCAACGTTCAGGATGCCCCGGACACAGCCCTACTCTCCATTTACCTGCCCCGTCCAACGTTACAAACCCCAGCCCTGCTCGAAGATTCTACCCAGGGAACCTGGTCAGGACGCTTACCGCAAACGGGCTACTACGAACTTGTGATTACTACGAGTGATAGCCAAGCCGTTACCTATCAACTTGATCTCGCCATTGACAACGTGAGCCGCGAACAGATTCAACCCCAAACGACCGATGAGGCCAAGCCCAACAAGAAATAGCCAGAAATAGTAAAAGGCTCGCCTCTCCCCAAACTTAGGAAAAGCGAGCACATCAAACTTGAACCGCAAACAGAACGTTACGACTCGTCGTAGGCTTCCATATCCAGCAGATACAGATATGGTTCTACCAGTTCGGGGCGTTGGAAGGCGATCGCCCGCAGTAAGTGCCAGTCGTTTAGCCCATCAAAGGCGTTGTTATACTCATCCCGCTCCAGCCGCTCCGCTAAGGAAGCCACTTCTGTTTCGGTGAAGCCTTCGATCTCTGATGCTGAAATATGCAGCGTTGTCATGGCATGCTCCTCCAATGAAAACTCTGCGCTACGGAAAACTCCGCTCTACCAGCCCTGATCATCGTCAAATTCGCTGGTAAACACAGACAACCTCTACTCCCATAGTAAAACCTAGCTCTACCCTAGGCTGCTTGCTTCGCCACAAAACTTTGAATCATCTTCAAGACTGTGAAGTCAATTTCATGCCCCATATCCAATTCGTGATAGTCCACTGAGGCCGACTGATCAAGCAGGGCTTGTTTCGCTGCCCGTGCTGCACTAATGGGTACGATGGGATCCTGGCGACCATGCACCATCAAAATGGGAGCCTGTATTTTGGTTGTGGTCGGCAATACACCATGTAAATATCCGCTCAGGATCAGCAACCCGGCAACCGGAAGCTGGCTACCCACATCTAAGGTCATCGCACCGCCCTGGGAAAATCCAGCAATGAGGGTACGCTCTGGTGGCACCCCCGTCTTGGCTTCCAGCGATAGTAACCAATCTTTGAGGAGTTGCCGACTCTCCTGTAGATCGGCTTGCTGGGTAAGTGGGGTATCGACTTGAAAGCTAAATCCGGCGGGGAAGCCGTACCACATCTTTCCGCCAGGCGCCTGGGGATGGGGAAAGGGGGCATCGGGAAACAGCATGGCGTAGGTTGGTAGATCGATATAGTTCGACAGGGCAACCAGATCTTGGGCATTTGCCCCCCACCCGTGCAAGCCAATTAACAGCCCAGTGGGAGGTTCGCCAGAGGCCGGAGGAACGGCGATCGCACGTAAGGTCATGGTTTGTTCATCTACTAAGGGGTTGATTGCTGGGGAATGGCTGGAACTTTGGATGTGGACGGCCTAGTCATCGGGAGAATGCACAGCGTTCAACGCATTGTCATCTTTAGAATCCGCAGAATCCGCACTGGATCGTAGTTGGCTGGCGATCGCTTCCAATCGCTTCTTTTCCTCAATCAACTTAGCTTCGAGGTGTTCAATCTGCCCCCGTCGCGCTTCAATCTCAACCGCCTGTCTCCCCAACTCCTGACTTCGCAGGGTTAACGACTGTCGCCACTGTTCGGCAACGTCCACTTCCTGTTGCAGCGCTTCGGGACTCAAGCCCCTAGACAAGTACTGCTCAATAATGTCTAGAACCCAGGTCGTTGCAGGCTGAATACTGACAATTTGCCGAGCGTCTGAAAGCTCTAGGATGACGAGCACACCTTCATGTTCGCAGAACGGCAGCCCAGTACAAGGGATGGATTCATCCTTGTCAGCCACCAGCGCCCAGAGGTGTTCAGCCTTCTGGGTCGCAAGGAGCTTTAGCTGTATCTCGCTCGCTGGTTCTTGCCTATGGACTTGAGCCAGATATCGCATCGGAATTATGTACTGCAAACTGCCTAAAGTAATGACGATCCATGAACTATCCGGTGTAAGAGCAATACCATGTCAGGTTGCCTTTGGGTCACACCGATAAAACAGGGCTCTAAACGCATGGGACTCATACTACGTTGAATACCGTTGCAATGACACTTTAGAAGCCAATTCCTTAGAAATCAACTCTTTCAATTTGGGAAGTGACCCTCGTTGAGCCGCGCTTGATGGGTAGTATAGCCTTTTATTCCCGTTAGAGCTTAGACCCTGGATAACAATTCAATGACAAATCTAGTGTGATAACCTTCTGCCTGCTAAAGGGCTAGGAGAAAAACGCTTGCTAAGCACCCAACGGGATATGGTTCTGCTTAAAGCCGACTCAGGCGATCGCGCAACATTGAGGCTTGGGCTTCTGCCTCTGCCAATGCCTCCCGCGCACCTTGCACCACCTCTGCCGGAGCTTTTTCCACAAAAGTCGGATTGCCCAAGCGTCCACTTAGGGATGTGGCCTCAGCTTCAGCCTTGCCCAGATCCTTGGTTAGCTTTGCCTTCAAGGCATCGACATCCACCATTCCAGCCAAGGGAATCAGCACTTGCACTGTACCGACGATGCCCGCAAACAGTTGTGATTTTGATGCCGATGATTCTATAGACGACTCTACCGAAGGTTCTACAGAGTCGGAGGATTCAGGTGTGACAGTTGGTGCAATGGTTGATACATGGGTGGCGTCTTGCAGACCGACAGTTGCCGTCAAGACCTCCGGTTGTCATCCCCATCCCTGATCGCTCAACCAATCAGCAATCCACACGGATAGCTGTTGGCGATCGCGCGCATACAGGAGATTTTGGTAGGCAAACCGACCACTGACGACCAAGCCAATCAATTTGAGAATCGAGGGCAGCAAGAGAATGGATGACAGTTCATTTAGAATCGTTGCCACGAGTTTCAGCACCACCAGGATCAGGAAAAAAGTCCCTGCGGACACCGCGATTTGAGCATACTTCTCCGATTGCGTTTGCGGTCGTAGCTGCTTCGATTTAGTGGCGGGCGTGACTTCTGGAATAGGAACGAGTGCTCCGGGTGGTTCTGGGATCGCCAACTCGGCCGTGGTCACTGGCGTTACTAAAACCGATGATTCGGGAGCAGGGGTGGCCTGTGGGTAAAGCGCGTCTTCCGTTTCCGCGATCGCCAAGGTTTTGACCTTCGCCAAATCCTGGATGTAGGTTTGCCCTGCGGTGAGAATTTCGCGTTCTTCGGGGCGATCGCTTACCAAAAAAGCGTCGATTTGCGCTCCGGGCTTAATTCCGGCCTCGGCTCGCAGGTTCCGCACCGTCCGAATGGCGCCAAAGAGTAACTCGAACTGAGCTTCCAAGTCCGCGTTAATCATCGCTTCGTCGGACACAGGATAGGCTTGAACCGCTAGAAATTCCTGATCGCTCGCTTGGTTCAACGTGTGCCACAGTTCCTCGGTAATGTGGGGCATGAACGGATGCAGCAGCTTCAAAATCCCATCCAGCACCAACGCTAGGGTCTGCTGTGCCACCCGCCGAGAGGCCGCATTTTCCCCTTGCAGGCGCGACTTCACCAGTTCGATATACCAATCGCAGAAATCGCCCCAGATAAACTCGTACAGTTCCTTCGCGGCTTCCCCCAGCCCGTACTGATCGATGGCCTGGCGCGTGTAGGTCACAACCTGGTTGTACCGTGACAAAATCCAGCGATCGCTCAACTCTAGCTGACCCGCATCCGGCAGTCCCAACTGAGCGGGCGTTTGTCCGTCCAAGTTCATCATCACAAACCGCGACGCATTCCACAGCTTATTGGTGAAGTTGCGCGATGCCTCGACGGAGGTCGATTCATCGGTTTTTCGATTGTATTCCAGACGAATATCCTGACCTGCGCCGACCACTTCTCGCACCAAGGTATAGCGCAATGCATCGGTTCCGTATTTGTCGATCAAGATCAGGGGGTCAATGCCGTTATTGGCAGACTTGGACATTTTCTTATTGTTTTCGTCCCGCACTAACCCATGGATATACACCGTCTTAAACGGCATTTGTCCCATAAAGTGTCCCGACATCATCGTCATGCGGGCAACCCAGAAAAAGATGATGTCAAATCCAGTAACGAGGGTTGTCGTTGGGAAGTAGCGATCCAGATCAGGCGTTTGCTCCGGCCAGCCCATGGTCGAAAACGGCCACAGCCCAGACGAGAACCAGGTATCCAGCACATCTGGATCTTGCCGGAGCTGCACATCCGGGCCAAACATATCCCGCGCTTGTCGCCACGCTTCCTCTTCCGTATGGACGACAATAAACGGGGTTTCATCGGTGATTTCGCCGTGGGTTTCGCTAACGGCATACCAGGCAGGAATTTGGTGTCCCCACCAGAGCTGCCGCGAAATACACCAGTCCCGCAGGTTCACCAGCCAATCCCGATACACCTTCGTCCAGCGTTCCGGCACAAAGAGTGGCTCGTGGTGCTGGTCTAGAAACTCCAGGGCGCAATCCGCCATCGGACGAATTTTGACAAACCACTGAGTAGAGAGGAGCGGTTCCACTGGAACCTTGCCGCGATCGCTGTAGGGAACGGTATGCCGATAGTCTTCAACCCGTGCCAAGAATCCGTCCTGCTCTAAGCGCTTCACGATATTGGTGCGGGCTTCAAAGCGATCCTGACCTTGGAACTCGCCTGCGTGTTCGTTCAGCGTGCCATCTTTATTCATGATGGTGATGAACGGCAGGTTATGACGCTGCCCCATTTCAAAATCGTTGGGGTCATGGGCAGGCGTGATTTTGACGCATCCGGTTCCAAAGCTGGAATCAACGTACTCATCGGCAATGATCGGGATCTGGCGATTCAGGATCGGCAGGGTCACCATTTGGCCGATCAGATGACGGTAGCGATCGTCGTTGGGATTGACGGCAACTGCTGTGTCCCCCAGCATCGTTTCAGGTCGAGTTGTGGCGACTTCGATGGAGCCGGAGCCATCGGTAAGGGGATAGCGGAGATGCCAAAGATGACCCTCCACCTCTTTATTTTCTACTTCCAAATCAGAAACGGCAGACTGGCTTTCTGGGCACCAGTTCACCATATATTTGCCTCGATAAATGAGTCCTTCTTGGTACAAACGGGTAAAGGCTTCAATCACCGCATTGGACAGTCCTTCATCCATGGTGAAGCGTTCCCGTGACCAATCCACCGATACGCCCAGGCGACGCAACTGACCCACAATGGTGCCCCCGGATTCTTCTTTCCAGCCCCAAGCCCGCTCTAGAAATGCATCACGGCCAATGTCGTAGCGGGATAATCCCTCCTGCTTAAGCTGACGCTCTAGGATGGTTTGGACGGCGATGCTGGCATGGTCGGTTCCGGGTAGCCAGAGGGTATTGCGGCCAATCATCCGGTGATAGCGCACCAGGGTATCAATCAGGGCATTTTCAAAGGCGTGCCCCATGTGCAGGCTGCCCGTCACGTTTGGCGGTGGAATCACCACACAGTAGGGTTCACCCTCACGGTTGGGATCGGCTTTGAAGACTTGATTTGTTTCCCAAGCCTGTTGCCATTTGGCTTCCGTCTCAACGGGATTGTATTGCTTTGAAAGTTCAGCCGTAGTCGCAGGAGTTGTTGCCGTCATGGGAGCCTTAGTGGAGTACCGTGTGAATCACCTAAACGTTATTTAAAATTTTGCCACGCGCATCGTCCGTGGCGACAAGCCCACATCCAATCGTGCTGATGGGAATGGGGCTTGTTTTGCCATCTTATCAAAGGATAGATCAACGAAATCCCTGAGCATTCCGTTACTGGGTTTGTCACCATTGAGGCGACTGAACCGTGAACCCTTACACCTTAAGAGTCGCAACTTACTGAGGATTGTTGTTATCCGGTTCGGGGGATTGGGGGACAGGTTGGGACGCAGATGCACCAAGCTGAGATGCGCGGTAGAAAGTTTCTAGACTATGGCGATCGCCTACAAACCGCCAATGCCAAGGTTCGTAGTTCACGCCTTGGGGATTGTTGCGCGGGAAGGACATTTCAAAGCTGTAGTAAGCTGCATTCTCCTGGAGCCACTTAAATGCCGCTGTTTGCTCAAACTCCTCGACCAAGCCCAGATCGGGGCGATCGCCATCTTCAATATCAACCGCATATCCCGTGTGGTGTTCGCTGTAACCCGGAGGCGCACTCACTTCCGCCCGTTTTACGGGAAGTTCTCCTTTCTCAGCCGTGACCTCAAAGAATAGATACTCCTGATCCTCAATGCTGCGAAATCCGGAGACCGGAACCAGATAAACCCCGTCGTACTCCGCATCCGCCACCATCGCGTTAAATTTCTCTGCAGCCGCATCCCGTAACATAATGCTGCCATCCGCCACAATGGGTACCAGGGTGTCTGGAGGCGCAACCTCGTAGGGGAGGTGTCCGAGCAAGGTGCCATCCATAGGATTGGGCGTGGGCGTTGCCGAACTTGGATCAACCGTTGGAGAGGATGCAACCGGAGAGGCTGCTTCGGTCGCCTCCACGGCTGGCGTATCTGGGGTGCGTGCTTCTAGGGGGGGAGTCGTTTTCCAAGCAACTAACGCACCTGCTGCCAGCGCCAGGAAGAAACCAACCAGCCCAAAAATAACCAATTTCCAAGACAGGGATAATCGCTTATCGGGAGGCAACTTAGACGCTTCACGAACCGCAGCCGGAATCTCTCTTGGTTCCGCAGAAACCGGAGCGATTGGGGGTGCTGAAGCCTCTACCGTTGTTGGAGCCTCTGGTGTCGCCGGAGCAACCGTGTTTACTGTTGGGTTTGATCCGTCCGTTTTATCCACTCAACCTTTCCTCGCAGGTGCACAGCGTCTTGTTACAGTCGTTTCGTCTTTACGATTCTAAACTGGGGCGTGGGTAAGCCTCAAAATTGGTTCTTTATTCTGAGTCACAGGGTATGCATGGTTGAACTTGCTGCGAATCTCATTCGGCTCTATGTGCCGTTGATTGTGATTGGAGGGCTTGGGCTATTGCTAGGGTACAAGCTCCCGCCCGAAATTCCCCAACGCCTGGGTAAATTTTTGTTTTGGGTGGGTGTACCCCTCGGTATTTTTGCATTTTTACGCCAAAGTGACCTGTCGGAATCGATTTGGATTGCGCCGATAGTCGCTTGGATGGCGATGCTGCTAGGTATAGGACTGGCATGGGGCTGGATGAGGCTGGCAGGATGGCGCGTTTCGCCCCAGCAGATTAAGGAAATGTCCGGTGAACGCTCTGCAATGGAGGCAGCGGTTTCAGTCCTTCAGCCGACGCCAGAACCACTAGCGAAACCAGCCCAGGGGAGTTTTATGCTGGCATCGATGGTGGGGAACACGGGATATTTGGGCTTTCCAGTGTCGTTAGCGCTGGTGGGGCCGAGCTATTTTGGCTGGGCAATTTTCTACGATACCTT
This sequence comes from Synechococcales cyanobacterium T60_A2020_003, assembly GCA_015272205.1. Lineage (NCBI taxonomy): Bacteria > Bacillati > Cyanobacteriota > Cyanophyceae > Synechococcales > Synechococcales cyanobacterium T60_A2020_003. Next base: position 14,078 of record JACYMB010000071.1, read on the forward strand.
GGGAAGTACACTGGGGGCTTATGGGCTGGGTGTGCTGATTGCCGCTCGGTTTGGCGATGGTCGATTCAATCGGCGTCAGCTTCTACGCGCACTCGTGATTAATCCTGCCTTGTGGAGTTTTGGCCTGGGATTGCTGAGCCACAACATTCCCTTTCCAGCCCCGATTGAAACCGGACTCAAGGGTGCAGGCTGGTGTGTGGTCACGATCGCCCTACTGCTGATCGGCATGCGCCTGAGCAAATTACGCTCTTGGCGTCGGCTGAGTCCGGCGGTGGTTGGGCTAAGTATCAAGATGGCGATCGTGCCGTTGGTGTTAGGAACTGGGCTGTCGATTTTGGGTCTACCGGAACCGATCCATCTCGTACTGGTGCTACAAATGGCGATGCCACCTGCCTTTGCCACCCTTGTTCTCGCTGAAGCCTACGATCTGGATCGGGAATTAACTGTAACGGCCTTGGCAATGGGCAGTATAGGATTGCTAGTGACCCTGCCCGTGTGGTTAGTTTTATTTGCGCGGTAGGAGGATCGTGATGGAACGAGCACTGATTTTAGGGTGTGGATATGTGGGGAAGGCTGTGGCGAAGGTCTGGGAGACTCGCGGTGTATGGGTCACGGCGACAACGACTCGAACGGAACGCCTCGAAGAATTAAAGGCGATCGCCCACCATGCCACGATCGCACGGGGTGATGATGCCGAAACGCTGCAAACGCTTCTGGAAAACCAAGACATGGTGCTAGTTAGCGTGGGTGCACCCCGGTCGGATGTCTACGCCGAAACCTATCTTAAAACCGCTGAAACCCTGGCATTGGTGCTTCCCCATACGTCAGTACAGCAAGTTATCTATACCGGCAGCTATGCGGTGTATGGCGATCGCCAGGGCGCATGGGTCACAGAAGAAACGCCCGTACAGCCCGCCAATCCCAATGGAGAAATTTTGCACGCAACGGAACAGATGTTGCTGAGTACTCGCACTGAGCAGCGACGAGTCTGTGTATTTCGGTTAGGGGGTATTTATGGCCCTGGGCGGGAGTTGGTCAGAATCTTTGGTCGTGCCGCAGGCAGCACTCGTCCGGGCGATGGAAGCGATGCGAGTAACTGGGTTCACCTCGACGATATTGTGGGAGCGATTGACTTTGCGCGGTCACACCATTTGGACGGTACATATAATCTCGTTCAGGACAATCCGCCCACGATGAAAGACCTTCTGAACTCGGTGATGAACGCCCACGGCCTAGCACCCGTGATCTGGGAACCGACCCAAACTAGCACTCGCCCCTACAACGCCCGCGTTTCTAACCAAAAATTAAAAGCGGCGGGATATTCGTTCATCCACACCGCTCTTGAGTATTGAGTTACCGCTCCGGATTGCGTGACTTACTCCTCACTAATCCGTACACCCACCACCGTGGTATTGAATCGGTAGATGAGTCCTTCTAGCTCAACCTGAGTGCCGATTTTCATCTTGGTATTCCCAAAGACGGGGCCACCATCGGTAATTTGGGCATCGTCTTCAAGGGTAATCATCATATCCGTCGTGAAATCCAGCTCTGGGCGAGGATCGGGGAGGGATTTGACGCTGCCATCCGGTTGCGGAACTGCTGTAGAGCGAGGCAGCGGCTTCACCGCTTTGACATTCACCCGACCGTAGGGTTGGTTTCGGATAATAACGTTGGTTGCGCCTTCTTCCTGAATGCTGTCGATCAGCCCTTTCGGGTCAGCCACGGTCAACCCGCGCACCATAACATCTACTTCAACGGGTTTTGTGGTGGTGCCAATCTGGGCGACGGAACCCGAACTGCCGGGAAACAGAAAAATTCCGGCGATCGCCATCAGAATAATTAAGGCTGCTCCGATATCGAGGATGCTGACCTTACCGAAAAGCCGCCCCTGAGAATCCAAAATTGCCATAGGTCTCGACGCAATGAATACTGAATCACTGTCATTTCTGTCAGCTCATCCTAGCATCGAGTGGAATCAATTGCGTTTAAAGATGATCACAAGCTAGGGGATCACCATCCGGTCATCCATCCGCGTGCATCTCCGTCAGCAGGGCGCACTGTTCTGGGGTAATTCGCCCGACATCTCGCAGGGTTTCGGCGATTTCCTGGAGCGTCAGCACGGCATGACCCCGATACCCGCGATCGCTCAATGTAT
>JACYMB010000072.1 GCA_015272205.1 Synechococcales cyanobacterium T60_A2020_003
TCTCATCCCGACGCTCCCCTTCGGGAGAGCGCGGGGCTTCCCACCGAATAGCTAAAGAATCTCGTTAATCCGTGATTTTTCTGGGGTTCTTACCGTATGATCTTCTCAAACTATCCCCGGTCTGCTGGTGTCACCCATTTGGGTGACGGCGCTGGCTTTCACGGGTTGAGGTCAACATCTGAAACGTGAGGTACGACAATGCAACAACCCCGAGTATCAAAAAACCCCAACGACGGCAATCGCTGAGGTTCTTCTTGATATTCGATTCTTTAAATGATGGGCGGGAATGACTAACTTGAAACGCTTTGACCAGCCTTGATAGTTAGAAATTCCTGGTTAAGGCCCTCGCGGCAAACGCCGTCGATGCACTTGCGCTATGTGCTTATTATGGAGCATTTTCCACACATAGCAACAGTTTTCTATGCAATTTTTTTGCATCGGAGGCCCCCGACCCATCGTTGACAACGGGTTTGTGGGGCGTTTTTTTGTGCTACCCCCTGCCATTAGCTCTTTCCAGCGTTACGGACGGATTTGACGCCGTCGATCACGATCGCGGCAATGGCGCAGGCACAGTTACCCCACTTTCCCTCGTTCACCTTTACTTGGGAAACGCTTTGTTATGTGTGCGACCTTGATTAAAGCAATGCAGCATCCAACGGCTGCTTTTGAGACGGAATTCACTCACGCTTCTGGGATTCACCCCGATTTATACGCCACGGCAGTCCGCGTCGTTGGCGATTTGGAAAGTCAGACCGCCGGGGAAGCCGAAGCCCCGATCCATGACGCACTCAACTGGCGTTACCGTCGCTTCGGCCTCAAGGCCAATCAAGCCATCGTCGCTGCCTTGCTGCTGAATGAAGATGGCTCCTGCTGGCAGGCGAAGTTATCGGATCCAAAACAGGATAAAAAGTCGGGCAAGCTGCGGAAATACGAAACCCCCGTTGGCAATGGCGCACGCGCCTTTCTGCCTCCGGTTCCGTTGCAACTGCGACAGGTCTATGGCTGGAACATACCCGCAGGGGGATCCTTCTGGGATTGGATCGCTGCCCATCCTGAAATCCCCATTGTCCTGACTGAAGGGGGCAAGAAAGCCCTCGCCGCACTGTCACAGGGCTATGTGACGATCGCGCTCTATGGGATTAACGCCGGCGTCAGCAAGTACGAGACGATCGCGGGTGAGCGGATCCGCAAGCTCCAGACAGAATTGATTCCTGACTTGCAACGCTTTGCCCTCCCCGATCGACGTTTCATCCTCGCCTTTGACCAAGATGTAAAGCCCAGAACCCGGCATAAGGTTGAAGCGGCCCTCGCGGATCTATCGTGGCACCTTGAGCGATCGGGGGCCACCGTCCACGTCGCGGCCTGGGATGGTCAAAACGGACGCTGCAAAGGTCTCGATGACCTGATCGTGAATGCGGGGGTGGAGGCTTGGGCATCCGCTTACGCGGCGGCGCTCCCGGCCCACGAATGGCGGATCGGGCGACAACTGGCAGCTCAGGTTAAACGGCAACCAGACTTACACATCAGCGATCGGGAATTTGCAGCCGTTGCCAACGATTTGCCCCGAGCTGGGGTTATCGCCCTCTATGGCGGCAAAGGAACAGGCAAATCCGAAGCGATCGCCCAGTTGTTGGAGGGGCGGCCTTGGCTCTCATTCACGCCACTGGTCAGTCTGGGGCGTGACCAAGCCGCATCTTGGGGTGGGGTGTTCATTAACGATGGTGACGCGATCGGCTCCCAACTGCTCAAGGAAGGGGCACCCGTGCAAGGGGCGTCTGTCTGTATCCCTTCTCTGCTCAAAGTCCAACGGATCGCGAGCGAGATTCTGATTCTCGACGAGCTGACGGCGACCCTGGAATTCTTGCTCAGTTCCAAACTGGCGAATAAGGATGGACTTCGCCCCTTACTCCTCGCTGAATTTATCCATCGAGTCCAGACCGCTGACCTAGTTATCCTGGCTGATGCGGATTTGTCCGAGGAAGCGATCCAATATATCGAAACGATTCGGGGGGAACGTGCCTACTTGGTTAGGAGCGATCGTAAAGCATTAACCTACGCCGCCACGATTCTCGACGCACCCTTGAACTCCGCGATCGCGACGCTGATGGAACGGGTTGCGGTACTGCCTGAAGAGCAACTGATTTACATCAACTCGGATAGCAAAGCCTTGGCCGATAGCCTCGCTCGAATGCTGGAAGCGCAGGGGGTCAAGAGCCTGCTGATTACCAGTGAGACTAGCGGCGGGGAGCTCGAATCCGACTTCCTCGCCGGCAAGGGCGCAAGTCTGCCAGTCTTACTGCCGATGGGAATCAGGGCAATTATCACCAGTCCCACCGTAACCCAAGGGTTCAGTATCAAATCCCACACTGAGCAGATTGATTCCGTCTGGGGCTTCTACAAAGGCGGCAGCATTACCGCCCATGCCATGGCCCAAGCCCTCGATCGGGTACGGTCAAATGATGTGCCCCGCTTTGTCCATGTCGCGAAAAAGGGTTCAGCCTATAGCAAGCTGAGTCAGGCCCAAACCGTCACGGCCTTCCTCAAGGAATTCAAGCAAATTAGCAAAGCAGCAGTACGATTGACGCGGCATAGTCTCGCGCCTGATGTCTTAACCAAGGCCGAAGGCATCGATTGGCAGTCGCAGAACTGCCAGATGTTGGCGGCGCTGGAGGTGCGGCGGAATCGCGGGATGGTAGCGTTGAAAGACACCTTAGTCGCATTGTTGCGGCAGGAAGGAAAACCCGTCACCATGCTCAAACCGAAAGTCACCCAGGCGGAAATCAAGGCCGCTGGGGAAGCCCTCAAAACCGCCCGCAACCAGGCAAAGCTACTCCATGCCAACGCGGTGGCTCAGGCCAGACCGATCGATGATGCCCAGGCCAAACAACTCTCCGAGAAAACGGAAGCCCTCACACCCGAAGAAACCCTTAGCCTGACTCGCTGGCAGTTGAGCAAGTTCTATCAGCTGGAGGATCTAACAGCGGCGGATGTGCTGTTCGATCGAGCGGGGCGCACCCAACAGCAATTTCTCACCCTGGAAGCGGCACTCTCCCATGCCACCGCGATCGCGCGTAGTGCCAAGACGATTACCCAAAATGTTGAGACGCCTCAGGATTGGAGTCGCTGTGCGGTGCGCCGCTGGTTACTGGAACAGGCGGGCATGACCACACTGATCGCCCGGATTATGGCGCGGGAAGTGGACGATCTGACCCCGGAACAGACCGAACCGATCGCGTTGTTCATTCGCCATCATGCCACGGAGTTTCGCATGGGGTTTGGTTTTAGCAAGCTCGATGCGATGTCGAATCAGCAGATTATTGGCATCTTGCTGGCGAGCTGTGGGATTAAGACCCGACGACACCGGCGACGGGGCACGTACAGCATTGACCAGGCGCATCTGGCCTTGTTGTTGGCGGTGCTGCAACGGCGTCAGCAAGCCGATCCACATCCCTTAAGCAAAGAGATGAATACCGAGGTCTGGATCAGTGCTGAAGCCCCAGAAACTGCCAGTGTTGCGACCGATTCGACCCAGACGATTGCAGTGGAGATCCCGCCATTAGAAGGCGAGTTAGTTGATTGGGGCCAAGAGAGGGTGAGTCGAACGGCTTGAACGGCTTGATTGGCCAAAATCCGTATTTTCAACGCCGCGCGATCGGAGGAGAATCAGGATGATGATTCGACTTCGCGTGTTTGGTGTGGTGTTTTTATGAAAACGGAATCGGCACAGTTATTGGTGATGCTGCGGACGGTGTTGCAGATGCGGGCATTGACGCGAGAGCATAAGCGAATGCTGGTGGATGTGTTGCGCCAGTCGTCTCAGGAGATTGTGCGGGAAGCGTGGGTGGCGCTGTCGCCGACACAGTGTGAACGACTCTGGGAAATTGCGCGATCGGTCAGATATTAGGTCGAGATCTAACCCTTACTTCTATGAAGGCAATCTCGCTAATTTCATGATGGGTGTTGTACAATCCGTTCCATGATCATTACTGTTGTAAGTTTCAAGGGCGGAGTTGGTAAAACCACAACTGCCGTGCATATTGCAGAGTCCCTCAGTCATCGGCGTGGTCGGCGTGTTGTTCTGGGTGATGGTGATTTGAATAGAACTGCATTGAATTGGTATCAGCGTGGTTTATCGAATGGTTTAGATGTTGGGTTTACAGTATTTGATGGGGATGAGGACCCGCCAGAGGATTACACTGATTTGGTGATTGATACCCCAGCACGGCCTGATGACGATGAGATTATTCGATTGGCTAATTTTTCTGATTTGATGCTGATTCCGACAAGTCCTGCACCGGGGGCGATCGAGGCCGCAATTGGGACACTGACTCGTTTATCTGGAATATCTCAGAGTCGTTATCGGGTACTGTTGACGCTAGTTCCCCCACGCCCGTCTCAACGTGGTTTGAAGGCTCAGGAAGCACTCAAGGAATCGGGCATCCCGACTTTCAAGGGGATGATTCAGAGGCGTGACGTATTTATGGATGCGGAACTAGAAGGTTTTCCTGTCGGCAGGATGAAGGGAACGGTTGCAAAATTAGGTGCGGCTGATTATGACAAAATTGGACGTGAAGTTTGGCAATTAACGAAAGAGAGGAGATAAGCGGTGAGCCTCAATAAATTGATTCAAACCGCTGAGAAGCACCATGCGGCTCAGTCTCCTAAAACATCAACCAGTAGCTCGATATTTCCCCTTGAGAAGATTCAGTATCGTGTTCAAAATACGCGGGAACTGGACTCGGAGCATGTGAATGAGCTAGCGGAATCGATCGCAGTTTTAGGTTTGATTGAGCCATTAGCCATCGATAGCAAGGGAAGATTGTTAGCGGGGGGACACCGCTTGGCTGCGATTCAGCAGATTGAGGCCAATAACTCAACCGCTTTTCAGCAGCATTTCCCCGGTGGATTAGTTCCGGTACGCCATTTTGAATTTGATGCAGAAAAGGACGCGGACTTAGCGTTTCAAATTGAGGTGGCTGAGAATGAGAAACGCCGCGATTACACTAAGGATGAAGTCCGGGAGATCGCTGAGCGGTTGAAGTCAGCCGGATTTGTCGAATTGAAAGGCCGACCTAAGGCTGGGCAAAAAGCGTTGATGCCTGCGTTAAGTGTGGTTGTAGGGAAAAGTATTCGCCGAGTACGACAGTACCTAAATGAAGCAGAGCCGTCTCCAGAAAAGACGGCTGACGAAAGTCGGCAACTTTTCCTACTTTTACGGAAGGCAAGAAAATCTTTGGCGGCAGCTCAGGAAGTTGCTCTACAGGTTCGGGGCGTGAAGAGTGCCACTAAGTCTATTCCCTCAATCTTGGAACAGCTAGACGAAATACTGGAAAAGTTTGATGGTCCCTAAGAGTGCTGCGATTTGCTTCCTGGCTAAAGTCTTAACGAATTAAGTAGGAAACATTTCCGGCTTTTCATGATTGTTTCTTAGGGGGGGGCGTAGCGGCTTAAGATTAATCGCTGTCAGTAGGGCGGTTTAGTGCTAGAGCGTGATTAAACTGCTAACTTTGCCTAGCCGTTCCAGCAGCTCCGATTTGCGCATCCGCGCGGCATTGCGAATCCCCTGTTGTGTTGCGAGTTGGCGCAAAGCCCGCACCCCCATCTGGGCCGAAATCAACGTTGCCCCCTGAGCAACCATCGGCATTTGTTCCTGACCCGAAGCAGCGGTGCCAGTTTCCTCCTCTGGGGCCAACCGTACCCGAATGGTCTTCTGTGCCTCCTGCCAAGCCAATTTCATCACCTGCACCATGCCCAGCAGGACGATTGTGATCACGACCAGCACCGCTAGCCCGATCGCCCGTAGCAGTCGTTGTGTCTTCTCAGCAGTCAGTAATTTCCATGCCTGCTGCGCCTTCGGTTGAATTCGTCGATAGACCATCTGCGTCATCGCGATCGCGCCCAAACCCGCATCAATGATGTTGAGTAAGTTGAACATAATAGACTTTATCGGAAATAGTGGGGTGGTTGCCGGTTGCGACAAGGTTGTCCTTGG
>JACYMB010000073.1 GCA_015272205.1 Synechococcales cyanobacterium T60_A2020_003
GGATTCGCAAAGACCACGCCCCGCAGACCATGAGCTTATTGCGACAGATTGCGTTGAATCGGTTGGGGCAGGACAAATCCACCAAAGTGGGCATCAAAGCAAAGCGCAAAAAGGCGGGGGGGATGATGCTTATCTCCGCAAAATCCTTACTCAATGATTTTTATGCGTTTGCCCTACCCTGGATGGATATGTCCTTTTCCCCGTGACAGCCCCCATCTCCCCGGACAAACCCGAAGTCGGTCAATCTAACCTGCGAATTTGGGTCGGGTCGATTGAGTCTAGCCTGTACCGCGTTGTCAGCCGGAATATTGATCCAGATCATCTGTATGTTGCGGTTGCCTCGCTGGACAAGCAAACCGTGATTCTAGCTGGTACTCAGAACCAATCGACTCAGGAAATTCTATTAACCGTTACCGAGCTAGATGCCCAACTCGCGCAACAATCCATCCCGGTGTTAGCTCAAAATTGGACCAACATTATTCATAAAGCCTTGCAGCAGGCCTGGGAAGCTCGGAGCCCTGCCGCTCGGCGACAACAGATGCTTCAGGCTGTTGGCTTGCTTGCTTCCATCTTTGCCATCAGCTTGGGGCTATCGGCAATCCGACGATGGCTCTACCGACTGTTCAAGTGGCGTAAGCAGCATATACATGACTTACCCTCCTCTGAGCCTCCCGATCCCAACACCTATCCAGAGGATAGTGCCGCAGAACTGGTGCGGGACTTTCAGCACAGTCTGGCTCAAAAGCAACGGCAACGGCTTAATATCTGGCTACGTCGGATCTTGCGGCTACTCCAACTGGCTGTCTGGAGTTCGGGTGTTTGTTTGCTGATGCTGATTTTTCCCGAGAGCCGACCGCTGGGATATGAATGGCTCGGCTTCAATCTAAAGCTAGTCATTATTGTGCTTTCAATGGTGCTGTTGGTGCTGTTGGGGCGTTTCCTGATGAATGTCCGACTCACCCAATGGGTCGAAGAAGCGTCCCTAGAACCCGCCGAAATTCAACGAGTCACCTTACGGGCTCCGACCTTAGCGGGGGTTTTTGAAGGCATCATTACCGTGACTGCGTGGATCATCGGCATCGTTTTGTTGATTGATTGGCAACAAATCCCCATCAAGTCTCTCCTCTCCAGTGTGGGTTTACTGGGGGTAGCCTTTGGGTTAGTCTTCCAGAGTCTGTTGAGGGATGGAATCAATGGATTGTTTATTATTTTTGGTGACCAGTATGCAGTCGGAGATACGGTCACTATTGCGGGAATCAATGGCCAAGTGGAACGGATGAGCCTACGGAGTACCAGCATTCGAGGGGCGGGGGGCAGCCTGAACACGGTTCCCCACGGGCAGATCACAACGGTACAGAACCTGACGAAGGACTGGTCACGGGTAGAGATGACGATTCAAATTACCAAAGACTCGGATGCGACCCAGGCAATGCGCATCATGCACCAGGTGGCCGATGAAATGGCTCAGGATCCGGATTGGCAAACCCGGATTTTAGAACTGATTAGTCGGCTGGGGTAAGTCAAGTCAGTGCAACAGGCACCCAAATTTTGATTTGGATCAAAACGATTCGGGCTGAACAATGGAAGGTGGAAGCTGAGTTTAGCCACCGCTTGAAACTCGCATTTGACCAGCAAGACGTTCATATGAGTTAGCCATTTTGACAAGGCTTCCATACTCCCTCTTGGTGTAGCAGGGCTTTAAAGAATTGCCCTGAAACTAGATTTTCATCTTTGGGGATAACACCGCCGCGTCATGGACGATTGGTACTAAGATGCCTGGGCAACGGATGACGCCTCCACGTTCATAATTAGGCTCACGGCGTCCGCCATTGTGTCCACGATATAGTCAGGGCTGTAGGTAGCAAGCTGCTGGCGATCGCGGATTCCAGACAAGACCGCGATCATACGAATTCCGTGGGTTTTCGCGGCGACGATATCTGCCTCGGTGTCGCCAATCATCCAGGTTGAAGACGCAACGGGTAATTCTGCCAGTGCCCGCTCCATTAGAATCGGCTTGTCCTTTACGTCTGCGGTTTTAACGTAGGTATTGCTGAGGCAATAGCGGCGATTCTCAGGGAAAAATCGTCCTAAATCGTAGCGGGTGAAGGCGTCATCTAATTCGCTCACGCGGCGCATCGTCATGACCGCCAGATCAATTCCTTCGGCTTGAATACGCTCTAGGGTTGGGATAGCGCTGGCAATCGGCTGATCGTATTGGAGATAGGGCACGGTGTGCACGGTGTCGCGGCGCAGCTTGGCAAACTGGTTAGACTGATCTTCATCGAGTCCAGAGAGTTGTCCAATTTGGCGTTCGACGGTGCGCGATCGCTTCAACGCCCAGAATTCCGACTTCGAAAGTTCCCGGACAGACTGATCCGGTCGGCGCACCTGCTCAAGACAGAAGCGATACACCTGGTAATAGCGCTCGGAAACGTCCATGATGGGCCCGTCGAAGTCCGTGATAATTCTCAGCATGTTTAAGGTAGTCTGAACTTTGTTTAAGTTTTATTACGTATCATCCTACTCTGGTCGTGAGGTATGGCGCAAATTCCGATAATGCGCATCTTGGGCAGCGAACCTCGATGTTGATGTCAGAAATCTGAGTTGTTTTGCAACGGATTATGGCGGAATGAAACGCATGTTTGCGATTATTGCAGCCGAGCCGAAGCCTCTGGTTTTGGACACTAGAATGGGATTAAACTCCAAAATTCGAGGATCTTTGCGGGTGGCAACCCTGATGGTGTGGCGCATCGCAACCTTTGCTAACCCCTTCATAAACGTCGCTTAAATTTCTTGCTCAACGGTTCTGTGTGTTTCGTTGGAACGGGCAGTCTGTTTTTGTTTCGTGGGATTGGTCGCACCATCATGTTGTCTCTGCAAACGGCTAAGGTATCCGCACAGCAAGGCTCGGACTTGTCCGGTTTGTGATGTTCTGAGTTTCTCTGAGAGCAGACGCAAAGCTCCCCAACATGGCGTTTCGTAACGTAAGGAGATACCACTATGGGGATTGCAACGATTAATCCCGCTACAGGAGAGACGGTTAAAACCTTTGAACCGCTGTCCTCGAGAGAGATTGACCAGGCCATTGAACGGGCGTATCGTACCTTTCAAGATTATCGTCTGACCTCGTTTGAGGCGCGATCGCACTGGTTGAATCGGGCAGCGGAAATTTTGAGCGATCGCAAAACTGAGTTTGGCAAGATCATGACCCTAGAAATGGGGAAAACCTTGGCATCGGCGATCGCGGAGGTGGAGAAGTGTGCTTGGGTTTGTCGGTTCTATGCCGATCAAGCGGAGCAATTTCTCGCGGATGTGGTGATTGAAACGGATGCAAGTCAAAGCTATGTGTCCTATCAGCCGATTGGGATCGTGCTGGCGGTGATGCCGTGGAACTTTCCGTTCTGGCAGGTGTTTCGGTTTGCGGCTCCGGCATTAATGGCTGGGAATGTGGGGTTGCTGAAACATGCCTCGAATGTGCCCCAGTCTGCCCTGGCGATTGAGGAGATTATTCGGGCTGCGGGATTCCCGGAGGGCGCATTTCAGACCTTGCTGATCGGCGCGGATCAGATTAGCCGAGTGATTGATGACGACCGGGTGCGAGCCGCCACCTTAACGGGAAGTGAAGCGGCGGGGGCGAGTTTGGCTTCGGCGGCGGGAAAGCAGATTAAAAAAACGGTTTTGGAGTTGGGCGGCACCGATCCGTTCATTGTTCTGGAAAGTGCGGATCTGGATGCTGCCGCGAAAACCGCAACCACGGCTCGGTTGATTAACAACGGCCAGTCGTGTATTGCGGCGAAGCGCTTTATTGTGCAGGATTCGATCGCGGATGCGTTTCTTGAGAAGCTCGTGGGGCACTATCAGACTCTCAAGATCGGGGATCCATTCCACTCGGATACGGACATTGGCCCCCTTGCTACCCCCTCCATTTTGCAAGAGCTAGATCAGCAAGTGCAGCAATGTGTGAAGCAAGGTGCAACGGTGCGGATTGGTGGGCATTCTATAGATATGGCGTCTAGGGGACAGCCGGAACTTCAGCAGGGGAATTTCTATGCCCCCACGATTCTCAGCGACATTCCACCGGGGACGCCTGCGGATCAAGACGAATTTTTTGGCCCGGTTGCCCTCGTGTTTCGGGTTGCCAATCTGGAGGAAGCCATTCGCGTTGCTAATAGCACTCCCTTAGGATTAGGGGCGAGTGCCTGGACGCAAGTGGATGCTGAGCGCGATCGCCTCATCCGCGACTTAGAGGCGGGCTGCGTTTTTATCAACGGCATGGTGAAGTCCGATCCGCGTCTGCCGTTTGGTGGCATTAAGCGATCGGGCTATGGTCGTGAGTTGGGCATTCAGGGCATCCATGAATTCGTGAATATCAAAACGGTTTGGGTGAAATGAAGGGGCGATCGCGCCAAACTGAACCAAGTCACTTCGGTTTCTCCCCAGGGAACGCCCATTTTGGAGATTGGTCGTTGAGGCATGGTAACTGAGCTTGAATGCTAACCGTTTGCTAGGAGGAGCGCCCCCTCCTTTATGGTCAACCTCGGTGCTGATGCCTCATCCCCCAAGTCTCAAGGGCATAAAGATGCTAGAACTTATTGTTTGAGAGGAGTACCTTGTATGAGCGATATGAACACGGCAGAAATGCTAGTGCGATGTTTGGAAAATGAAGGCGTTGAGTATATTTTTGGGGTGCCGGGTGAAGAAAACCTTCATGTTCTAGAAGCGCTAAAAGAATCCTCGATCCAGTTCATCACCACGCGCCATGAGCAAGGTGCTGCCTTTATGGCTGATGTCTATGGACGACTGACAGGCAAGGCGGGCGTGTGTCTCTCGACGCTGGGGCCAGGGGCAACGAACTTGATGACGGGGGTTGCCGATGCCAATCTCGACCGCGCACCACTGGTGGCAATTACGGGACAGGTGGGTACGGATCGGATGCACATCGAGTCGCATCAATACCTTGATCTGGTGGCGATGTTTGCACCGGTGACGAAGTGGAATGCCCAGATTGTCCGCCCCAGCAACACGCCCGAAATTGTCCGCAAAGCCTTCAAGATTGCCCAAACGGAGAAACCGGGTGCGGTTCATATCGATTTACCGGAAAATATTGCAGCGATGCCAGCGGTTGGGAAGCCCTTGCAGATTGATACCCGTGAGAAAACGTTTGCGGCGTTTAAGAGTCTGGATCGGGCGGCTCAGGCTATTTCCAAGGCTGCTAATCCTATTATTTTGGCAGGGAATGGGGTGTTGCGATCGCACGCCAGCGAAGCGCTGACGGAATTTGCAACGCAGTTCAATATTCCCGTTG
>JACYMB010000074.1 GCA_015272205.1 Synechococcales cyanobacterium T60_A2020_003
AAACTTGCCGTCAAAGTGATTGGAGATAGCTAGCTTTATGGCACAAGAACGTCCTCCCATAGAGGAAATGACCCTGCGGCAACTGCGAAAAATTGCGAGTGAGTACGGCATCTCTCGATATAGCCGTATGCGCAAGGATCAGTTGCTTAGCGCGATTCAAGAGATTCAGCGCACAAAGTTTTCCCCGAGTTCATCAGTATCGTTGGAGGCGCAGGAAGAGGTGGAAGCAGCAAAGTTCGATATTGGTCAAACCAATCAGATGGGTGGCCCTTTGTCGTCTGTCGATGAGGGATTTGGTGACCTGCCGGGTGGATACGGTGATAGCCGGATTGTCTTGATGCCCCGTGATCCCCAATGGGCGTATGCGTATTGGGATATCCCCAATGATCACAAGGAAGAGCTACGTCGCCAGGGAGGCAGTCGCCTTGCCCTGCGCTTCTACGATGTCACCGACATTGATATCAACCACCAGCGGCCTCACAGTTTGCAGCAGTATGAGTGCGATGAACTGGCTCGCGAGTGGTATTTGCCTGTCCCGGTGAGCGATCGTGACTACGTGGTTGAAATTGGCTATGTCTGCTTCGATAATCGCTGGCTCGCCTTGGCTCGTTCTGCCCCGGTTCGCATTCCTCCGGTGTATCCCTCGGACTGGATTGAAGACAAGTTCATCACCATCCCCTGGGAGGAGGATCTACGCGGCAAAACCTTCGCAGAACTGGTGCCTCCGAGCAAGAAGCCGATGATGGGTGCGGTCGATGGCAACCCCATTTACGATCAGATCTTTGGCATGGCGCAGTCTGCTGAAGCTCGGCGTGTGGCAGGTTCCCTATTTGGTTCTATGCACCAGGTACCTGAACAGGCGATTAGCTCCTTTATCTTCCCGTCGGGTGTGGGTATGTGGGCAGTGCCTACCGCGTCCGGCATTGGGATGTCGGGTGTGGGCATGATGATGTCCGGTGTCGGATTCTCGGCTTCTGCACCACCGATTCGTCCTCGCAAGTTCTGGCTGATTGCGGATGCGGAACTGATTGTTTATGGAGCAACAGAGCCGGATGCAATCGTAACCATTGGCGGCAAGCCCATTAAACTCAATTCTGACGGTACCTTCCGCTTCCAGATGTCCTTCCAAGATGGCGTCCTTGACTTCCCCATCAAGGCTGTGGCAGTGGACGGGGAGCAGACCCGCTCGATTCAGATGACGTTTAATCGCGAGACGCCGGAACGGAATACCAACACGAAGGATGAGGCTGTCCTGGAATGGTTGGCGTAGGTGAACTAAGGCGGAGTGTGGTTTGTGTTAAGCACGATCGCGATCTGATGACTTAATGTTGCAGAGGGGCGATCGCCAATAGTTGCAGGAAGGAGGTAAAGGTAAAACTTTGCCTCCTTCTTTGCGGTGAGGCTGTTCTTATCGAAAATAAAGTAACCCTGCCTGCAACAGGCCAATGACAAACCCCAGAATTCCGCCCAGATTAACGATCGCCTGTAGTTCGTTACGGACAATGCCCTGAATCGCCATTTCTAAGTTTTTGGGAGAGGTCGCGTTGACGCGGTCGATAATGACTTGATCGATATTGAGAATGGGGATCGCCTTCGCCACAATGGATTCTAAGTCTCGTTCCAAATAGCGTTCCAGCACCAGCGCCAGTTCGTGACTCACCGATTCCAGCGAGTTGCTTACGACCTCGGAGGTGCGCAGTCTTGTAAGCAGCATACTGGCCACTTTATCCCAATCGATGGATTCACTGAGACTGGTCATGACTTCCGTTCCTCTAGTTCGGACATAGTCGCGAATGCTTTCACGCATTGTCCGCCGCAATTGCCGCACCGTCGATACCGGCAGATTTTGTAGGGATAAATTTTGCAGCCATTCCTTGAGGCGATCGCGCACTCCTAACGCCTGGATCAGTTCTTGGATACGGGCATTGCTGGCCTCACGTTCATCCAGACAATAGGTTCGCAGTCGCACCAGCGCATTCCGAATCCCAAATAAATTGGCAACCACCCAGTATGTACCGCTCGTTTTCTCGCGAAAAATTTCGTCAATTACCTGAATATTGCGATCGGTTAGAAAATCCACAATGCCTAACCGAATCGTATCCGGTGGCAACACGACCTCTAAAAACCACGCTGAAACCTGCTTCGCCTGGGCATCACTGAGCTGAAATTCCAACAAAATCTGGTCAAAAACCTGGTTAATTTGCGCTTCCAGGAAATCATCCCGACGGGCCCAAACTTTAACTACACGGATGAGAGACTGCCCCAATAAATCCCTCAATACGTTGGCTAGAATCTGGGCAGTGCGCTGCTCATTTTGATGCTGAACCTGATCCAGCGCCAGTTTCAGCAACCATAGGATTGCTGCCTGCATTCGCTCCATTTCTAGGAGGCGTCGTGCCAGGTTTTGCAGTTCCTCTGGGGTTAGCAGTGATCCCATAATGGTATCTGCAATGCGCTGGGCTAAGCGAGCCTGATTACTGGGAATCAAGCCAGGGGTAAAGGGTACCTTTCGTTTGCCGACGTAGAGCGCTCGGTAAGGCCGAAAGAGCATCTTAATCGCTAAATCATTGGTGAAATACCCAATGATGCCTCCCACCACAGGCGGAGCCGCGTAAATCCAAAGTGAAGTCCAGTCCAAGGTATGAATGCCCAAAACAATCGCAAGGACGTGACCGAGGGAAGGTTATCATCCAGTTACGGTTCCCCATGAACACAAATCCCTACTTCTCATTGTGCCTCAGACCTTCTGATTGGGCGTGAGTTCATTTCGTTGCGACTAAAACACCCATTAAGCCTCCCGCGATTGGATAGTGTACAGCCTGACTGAATCCAGCCTGATCGGCGAGTTGAACTTGGGCGGAACCCATCGGAAAGCGTTCAATACTGGGGTTAATGTAGGCGTATTCGTCCTTCATGCCGCATTGCTCGGCGGCGGGAACCACTAAATTTTGTAAATACCAGGTCTGGAATTGCTGCATCCAGGGATTTGCGGGTCGATGAAAATCTAGAATCGCTACTTTTGCTCCAACGTTGAGAACGCGATGCAATTCCCGCAGGCTCTGAGAGATATCGGTGACGTTTCGCAGGCCGTAGCCCATGGTGGCGGCATCAAATGTATTGGCTGCAAAGGGAAGCGCTAGGGCATCGCCTTCAATCCAGGTAATGGGATAAGGATTGTAACGCTGCTCGTTCTGCTGTTGGGCGATCGCCAATAGATTTGCAGCAAAATCCAGACCAAAGACCTGTCCAGACGCTCCCACCTGCTGGGCAAGGCGTTGAGTCAGATCACCACTCCCGCAACATACGTCGAGAACCGTATTGCCTATCTGGGCACCACACCAGGACACCGTCATTTGCTTCCAGATGCGATGCAATCCAAAACTGAGGCGATCGTTCAACTGATCGTACTGGGGAGCAATTTGGTTAAAAATAGCCTGAATATCAGTCGCAGTGGGATGGGATGGTGCAGATGAAGTCACGGTCTTGAGCAGGGTGCTTAAAGGTGCTTCCTTATCCTACCTTGAGGTCAAACACCAGCAATGGCTAATGGGTGTTTGCAGACCCCTCATCCTGCCATGCAGGGAACAGAACCCAGCGTTAACGCAATTTGTTGGGCGGTGAAATAAAGAATGTGCAGGTCATCAGACTCAAGCGGGCATGACTCACGCCAGCCTAGAAGGAGCAACGCCTTAAGATTCCCCTGAGAGACCAGCGGGGCTGCCAAGTAGGATTGCACGTCAACGTTAGGCAAGGGCAGCTCAGACGGCGATCGCAGCAACCCTTGCATGTCGTGATGGGCGATCGCCTGCGCCACAAACTCTGCATCTGACAACAACGCGGAGAGATGGTCTGTTGTACCGGACAGTCCTCGCGTTGAAGTAATGTGTTGTTCATCCACCAAAGCTAGCAAACACCCATCAGCCTCAAATCCAGACCGCATGGCGGAGGTGGTCGCATCCAGAAACGCCTGAAACTGATTGGATTTGCGAGTAATGTCTACTAAGGATTTCAGCAGTAAGGATTGAGCATGGGCACGCTCTAACTCCTCCGCCTGCTGTTTGGATAGCTGATACGTCGCAACCGCACGATCAACCACCTGCTGCATTTCCTCGCGATCCCAAGGTTTCGTAATGTACTTATAAACTTGGCCGGAGTTAATCGCTTCAACTAGATCTTCAACATCGGTAAACCCTGTAAGGATAATCCGCATTGTGTAGGGATACTGAGGCACGGTGCGACTCAAAAACTCGGTTCCCTTCATTTCAGGCATCCGTTGGTCTGAAATGATTACAGCAACTTCGCCTTCCTGCTCTAAAACGTTAAGGGCTGACATCCCGTTCTCAGCCTTCAAGACTCGAAAGTCACGGCGAAAGGTTCGATACAGCAAGTCTAGGTTATCAGGTTCGTCGTCAACGACCAGCATTTTGGGCTTGCTTGCGGATTTAAAACTGGCCAATATTTGGCTGAGGGCATCAAGCCCCATGGTGATCTCTTGCATAGCGTCTTGGCTGATCCTTTGAAATGCATTGCCCTATGTATCTGTCTGGCAGTCTATACCTCTAAAGAGTAGTATGCCCAAGATACGTGGCGCGATCGCATCTCTAGGAGTAGCCCCCTCAGTCCTGTGTAACGTGGAACCAGAAAACCTATGGCAAAAAAATGCGGCAATCCCCGTCTATATAGTCGCTCGGAAGATTGCCGTCAAGATAGCCACTTTTGCGATGAAATATTAAGAAAATGAGTAGAAAGAATTCTCGTACATACTTCTTAATGGGAGTGACTCAATCCTACCCCTACATAATGAGGTTGCAACTGCGTCAGGATTATGTAAAGAACTACGGCTGAAGGTCAAGAATAGAGCTGAATTCAGCCCATGTTGGGATTGATGACGCAGCATCGGAGAATACAGACCATTCCATTTCGGAGCGATCTTGTGCCAAGTGAACCCGTTGAGACATCTCGGTCATATATCCCACATAGTGCCCCATCAAAAAATAGACCGCCATCATAGCAGCAGCCGTTGTAGATACCAAAAACCCAGCTAGCATCAGCGAAAATTCGTGGCTCTCAACCGCACGCTGCATAAGATGCAGTGCCCATGCTACCAAGCCAACCACAATGATCAATATCATGATCATTCTTAGACATCTGTTAACGATTTGTAATAATTCACATATTGTAACAGCTTCTTCCGGTGGATGACATCCCTATGGGTATTACCCCTATTTGGGGCTCTAGTTAAGAATTCAAATGGTTCTGGTTGAGCACGACCCGATGCACATGTCCGTTGTTAGCTTCTCCGTGAAAGCCCCGCACTCTGCCGAAGGCGAGTGTCGGGATGAAAG
>JACYMB010000075.1 GCA_015272205.1 Synechococcales cyanobacterium T60_A2020_003
TTTCATCCCGACACTCGCCTTCGGCAGAGTGCGGGGCTTTCACGGAGAAGCTAAATTTCAGGTTCTTAAGCTTGTACTAGTGCTAATAAATCTGCATCGCTTGACCGCATTCCCATAGATGATTTCAGATGCGTTTCTGGCGATCGCATGGCAAAGTGCGAAGATTTTTATGTAATTTTTAATTAAGTCTCTCTACTCTATCCAAGTAAGCCGGAGTTCATACTGGTGTTCGAGCCACGATGACTATTCATCAACATGAAACTTTGAACACAGACTGAAAAATAAAAATTGCTGTAGTGGCATTTTTATCGGCAATGTGTTTAGATAGATGGCGAAAGATTGAGAAATATTTCGTTTCCTGGACTTTCATTTATTGTTGGCATTCCTGGGAGGGAAGCGGCGAGTTTTTACAGCATTTCCAGATAGAGGGGTAGAGCCAATGTTTCTTCCGAATCAACGCCCAATTGCGCTTATTTCCGTTCATGGCGATCCTGCGATTGATATCGGCAAAGAGGAAGCGGGTGGTCAGAATGTCTATGTGCGCCATGTGGGAGAAGCACTAGCCCGGATGGGTTGGGACGTGACTCTGTTTACCCGTCGAGTCGCCGCTGACCAGGCTGAAGTGGTTGAACATCACCCCCACTGTCGGACGGTGCGCTTAACGGCTGGGCCCCAGACCTTTGTGCCACGAGATGAACTGTTTGAATACTTGCCGGAGTTTGTAGATGCATTCCTGAATTACCAGGAACGGATCAATCAAGGGTTTCCGATTGTGCATACGAATTACTGGCTATCGTCCTGGGTTGGTATGGAATTGCGACAGCGGCAGGCGATGCACCAAGTTCATACCTATCACTCTGTGGGCGCAGTGAAATATCAGGCCGTTGAGTCTATTCCGGCGATCGCCGAGGTACGGTTAGCAACAGAACGCCGCTGTCTGGAAACAGTGTCTTGTGTGGTGGCGACCAGTCCCCAAGAGGCGGAGCATTTACGCTCGTTGGTATCAACCCAGGGTGAAATTGTTGTGATTCCCTGCGGAACCGATATTGAGCGATTTGGGCATATCTCCCGTGCGGATGCGCGTACCCAACTCGGATTAGGCCAGGATGAGCGCATTGTCTTCTATGTGGGTCGCTTTGATCCGCGCAAAGGTATTGAAACCCTGGTGCGAGCCGTTGGGGAATCATGCGTGCGTGAGATTCCAAATCTACATTTGCTGATCGGGGGAGGCAGTCGTCCTGGACACAGCGATGGGCGAGAGCGCGATCGCATCGAAGCTATCGTGACAGAACTCGGTATCCAACCTCTGACAACGTTTACCGGACGCATTTCAGATAGCGATCTGGCATTGTACTATGCGGCGGCGGATGTGTGCGTTGTGCCTAGCCATTATGAACCCTTTGGCTTGGTTGCCATTGAGGCGATGGCGAGCTACACGCCAGTCGTTGCGAGTGATGTGGGCGGATTGCAGTTTACGGTGGTTCCTGATCAAACGGGATTGTTAGTTCCGCCTAAGGATGTGGAGGGATTTGCCCAGGCGATCGCCCACATTTTGAACCATCCCAGCAATGCCGATCGATTCGGGAAAACGGCACGCCATCGAGTTGTGGAGAAATTTAGCTGGGATGGGGTTGCAAACCAGCTTAGCCAACTCTATGGTGATTTATTGTCAAACCCATCATCGGTGTCTGCCGTTACGCCTGCGCCGATCCATCAGCTATCGGCTTAGCTGAGGGAATTGGAACTCAGATGGGATACCGAGGGAGCGATCGCCGACGTGTCGCGTGTTACCCAGTAGATTTTAATGGCTGAGTACAAGAAGGAATCAGAGCTATCTACATCTGCGTCGCCACGTAACGCTAGGTGATTTTATACGTGTAATTTCTGAGATGCTTGGAGGCTCTAATCCGCTAATGCTTAGTTTGAGGTGTGACTAGTATCACAGACACATTTCCCATAGGTACATATTTATACAAATTATGGGCATGTTGAGATCGCGTGCATGATGATGTCACGCTAAATCTGTTGGAACGATAATTTCTGAAGTCCTCAAGGCTAGTGATGGATAAGGTGTCGCCCGCTGTTTAAGCACCGGACATCAGTATCCTCATAGTTAGTCATCTCTTCTAGTCAGCCATCTTCTTGCGATCGCCCATTATCTTCCGTCCCGAAATGAGCGATCGCTTTTTTTCAGCCAGTTGCCAACATCGTCTTGATTTGTCTGTACTCCACCTATCTGTCTGTATCCGACCTATCAGTAGATACCTAGAACCATGTTGGATTTGATTCGGACGATTGTGTCGCCCAGCCAATATATTCCCCACGGGCATTGTTACCTATGGCAAACGCCCTTAGTGTGGCTGCATGTGGTCAGCGATGCATTGATTGCCATTGCCTACTTTTCGATTCCCACAATGCTGATTTACTTTGTGCGAAAGCGCAGTGACTTACCCTTTTCCAGAATCTTTTTGCTGTTCAGCGCATTCATCATTTTTTGTAGCCTAGGGCATTTACTAGATATTTGGACTCTGTGGCATCCGGCCTACTGGCTAACGGGGATCGAAAAAGCTTTGACGGCTTTTGTCTCGTGCTACACGGCTCTAAGACTGGTGGAACTGCTCCCGCAATTCCTGGCTCTCAAAAGCCCTGAGCAATTAGAAACAATTAACCGGGAACTTGAAGCCCAGATCGCAGAGCGACAGCGAACCGAAGAGATTCTAAGTACGATCGTTACAGGGACATCATCGGTGACCGGGAATGACTTCTTTGCCGCCCTGGTTGAGAATTTAGCCACAGCGTTAGATGTCACCTATGTTATGGCGTGTGAAATGGTAGAGGGTGACGATCGCAAGCTTCGTACCTTAGCGCTGTACGCCGAGGGAAAACTGGCGCCAAATAAAATAGAGTACGATCTGGGCGGCACTCCCTGTCAGGCTGCGCTAGAGGGGCGATCGCTATCCTTTTATCCCCAATGCCTCCAGCAGCACTTTCCCGACGCAGCGATTTTGAAAGATCTAAAGGCCGAAAGCTATGTAGGCGTGCCTCTGCTCGACGAAACCCACACCCCCATTGGTCAGTTGTGCATTCTAGACGTGAAACCGTTTGAACTGGATGACCGGACGAAAGCCTTACTTCAGGTGTTTGCCGCACGGGCGTCTGTCGAACTTCAGCGTAAATGGGCTGAAGAGGAGAAACGCCGCGCTTACGAAGAACTGGAATTGCGCGTGGAGGAACGTACAGCAGAGCTTGTCACGGCAAATCAAGCCTTAGAATTTGAAATTCAGGAGCGTACGGCTGCCGTTCATGCCTTACGAAAGAGTCAAGAGCAGTTTTCAAAGGCATTCCACGCGAATCCCATTGCTTGCTCAATTTCAACCCTAGATGAAGGCCGTTTTCTAGACGTTAACGCTAGCTTCCTCCGCTTTTTTGACTATCCTCGTGATGCGGTGATTAACAAAACGGCTGCCGAACTTAAGATTTGGGCGAATCTATCGGATCGCG
The DNA here is from genome assembly GCA_015272205.1 of Synechococcales cyanobacterium T60_A2020_003. NCBI lineage: Bacteria > Bacillati > Cyanobacteriota > Cyanophyceae > Synechococcales > Synechococcales cyanobacterium T60_A2020_003. The sequence goes on from JACYMB010000075.1 coordinate 3,502, forward strand.
ATCGCCTCCTAACAACCTTGCAACAACAGCAGCATTCCGTGCAGCTTGATGTACCGTTTTGCACCCGGTCGGGCGACGTGCGCGAGGGAATGGCATCGTTTGAGCAAATCGATCTGAACGGCACTCCCTGTCTTCTGGGCATGATTTACGACATTACCGAGCGGAAGCAAGTCGAGCGTGAGCAACAACAGCAAATGCAGTTGGCGGCGCTCCGGGCTGAAGTGGGGGAAGCCTTGGCGAGCGGGGACTCGCTTCAGGAGATGCTGAATCAGTGTGTGATCGCCCTTTGCGAGCATCTAGATGCCGCCTTTGCCCGCATTTGGTTGCTGGATGAGGTGGATCAGGTGCTTGTCCTCAAAGCCAGTGCCGGACTGTACACCCATTTAGATGGTGCCCACGGTCGGATTGCGGTTGGCCAATGTAAGATCGGGCGCATTGCTCAAAATCGACAGCCCCACCTCACCAATCAGGTGCTTCAGGATCCTCACATCAGCGATCGCGCTTGGGCAGAACGGGAGGGAATGGTGGCATTTGCAGGCTATCCCCTCGTCTTGCAAGATAAGCTGCTGGGAGTGGTTGCCCTCTTTGCCCGCCATCCGTTATCTGAACGAGCAATTAAGGAAATTGCGTCCGTCGCTAGCACGATCGCCGTCGGTATCGTTCGCAAGTTGGCCGAAGATGCCTTATGTAAAACAAGCGAACGCGAACGGGCGGTGGCTCGTGTCCTGCAACGGATGCGAGAAACCCTGAACTTAGAAACCATTTTCCGGACAACTACCGCTGAATTACGTCAGGTCATGGAGTGCGATCGCACCCTGATCTACCGCTTTAATGCCGATTGGAGTGGGCAGGTCGTGGCAGAATCGGTGGGCGATCGCTGGAATATGCTGTTGCCCGTTTCGGACACTAACCCAAGCGTGACTAAAATGGCGGTGAGTCAGTCTGCTTGTATCGTGAAACAAATGGATGGTACGGAAGTGGTCATCCAAGATACCTATTTACAACAGTACGCCGGTGGCCCTTACCGCAAGGGCGGTAGTTACTGCTGTGTGACTGATATCTATGAACAAGACTTTGACACCTGTTATCTAGAACTGCTCGAATCCCTGCAAGCGAGAGCCTATCTGATTGTCCCCATTTTCTGTAAAGACCAACTTTGGGGCTTGCTTGCCAGTTATCAAAATGCGACGCCTCGACGATGGCAAGCGGGCGAAATCAAGATGATGTCCCAAGTTGGCAATCAATTGGGGGTTGCGGTGCAGCAGGTCGAACTCTTTATCCAAGTTCAAGAACAAGCTGAGGCACTGAAACGCGCCAAGGAACTGGCCGATACGGCGAACCAGGCAAAGAGTGAGTTTTTGGCCAATATGAGCCACGAACTGCGTACGCCGCTGAACGTAATTTTGGGGTTCACCCAACTGCTCAACCATGACGAAAGCCTAACGGATGAATACCAAGGCTACTTACGCACCATTAGCAGTAGCGGTGAACATTTGCTAGCCCTCATCAACGATATCCTGGAAATGTCGAAAATTGAGGCTGGAGCGCTCACGTTTAATGAGAGTACCTTCAACCTCCCCCATCTCTTAGAGGGACTGCACGATATGATGCATGTCCGCGCAACCTCCAAGGGGATCACCCTAGGGTTTGAGATTGCCGACGATCTGCCAGCCACCATCAAAACCGATGAAGGTAAACTGCGCCAAATTTTGATTAACCTGCTGGGCAACGCCATCAAATTTACCCAGCAAGGGAGCGTGATATTGCGTGCAACCGCGATTGCCAGATCCTCTGCAACGCTGGCTGCAAACCTGGAGGATCACCCTGTTACCCTCCAGTTTGAAGTTGCTGATACCGGGCCAGGCATGACCCCCCAAGAACTCCAGCAGCTCTTTCAACCCTTTAAGCAAACCCAGACCGGACTCAACAACGAAGGAACCGGACTGGGGCTAGCCATCAGCCAAAGGTATGCTCAAATGCTAGGCGGCAGCATTATGGTTCACAGCCAGCTAGGGCAAGGAAGCACCTTCTCCGTGCAAATCACAGCAACAGCGTTTGCACTGACCACCCTTCCCCCTCGGTCTTCGCGTCCTGAAGCTAAAGTAGTGGGTCTTGCCCCAAACCAGCCCAGCTATCGGATTCTGGTGGCGGAAGATCACCCTGCTAATCGGCTCTTATTAACCAAACTGCTATCTGGCGTTGGCTTTACAGTTCAGGACGCTGTTAATGGAGAAGAGGCGATCGCCCGTTGGCAACAGTGGCACCCCCACCTAATTTTCATGGATATGCGGATGCCTGTGTTGGATGGGCAGGAAACAACCCGACGCATTCGAGCCTTAGAACAACAGAGGGGCGATCGCGACATCGCCCACACAACGATCCTGGCACTCACGGCGAGCGCCTTCACCGAGCAACAAGACGTCATGAAAAACGCTGGGTGTGATGATGTCATTGGGAAGCCGTTTAATATTCAGGAGGTTTTTGGAAAAATTGCCCAATATCTTGGCGTGCACTATCAGTACCAAGAGGCGAGTCAAAGCAGCCAAGCCCAACCCCTGGCTCACACACCAGACGAGTACATCAGCTTACTACAGGCCATGCCGAGCGAATGGATTGAGCAAGTTCATCGAGCCGCTAGTGAAGCAGATGATGTGACTATCCTCTCTTTGCTTAGTAAGATTCCGCCAGAATATAATTCACTGACCAAATCGCTAAAAAATCTGGCTGACAATTTCTTGTTTGATAAGATCATCGCCATTGTTTCTCAGAATCATGGTTAGAACTTGGGAGTCTAATTATCCTGATATTACTTAGAGATCAGAGTCTAACTCTTTGTTTTTATGCTGTGATCAAACATCTACTTAATAGAAACTAAATTGAGTTATGGCAACGAAGGAGACTATTAAGATATACGGGGGATGGGGGCGAAGTTCCCTCCCAGGAGTTTCACCCCTGCACCCCGTCCTAAGCAACCCTTTGGTTCCTATATTGTCTTCTGAACTTGGACGGTGATACAACAAAACTTTATGGGTAACTCTGTGTTTTCTGAAGAAGGTCAAAACGATCAATCTACTTTATCAGCAGATATTTTAATTGTCGATGATGTTCCAGATAATATTCGCTTTCTTTCCAGTTTTTTAATTGAACATGGATATCGAGTTCGAAAGGCTGTGAATGGTCAGATGGCGTTAACAGCGATTCAAGCACTCAGACCGGATCTCATTTTGCTAGATGTAAATCTGCCTGATTTCAGTGGATATGAAATCTGTAGTCGTTTGAAGGATGATCAGACGACTCAATCAATTCCGATTATTTTTCTCAGTGCTGGAAATGAAACGGTTGATAAAGTAAAAGCCTTCAAGCTTGGTGCAGCAGACTACATCACGAAGCCTTTCTATCTTGAAGAGGTGCTTGCTCGGATTCAAACCCAGCTCACTATCCAGGGACTCCAAGCAGAGCTAGAGTCGCAAAATGTGCAGCTTAAAGATGCCTTAGAGGCATTGAAGATCTCCCAAGCTCACGTCGTACAACAGGAGAAAATGGCGACACTCAGAAAGGTCGTTGCTGGGGTAGCCCATGAGGTTAATAATCCCCTGAGTTTTATTGCCTGTAATGTGAAACCTGCCCAGGACTATATTCAAACGTTGACAACATTATTAGACCTTTATCAGCAGCACTATCCCGATCCAGATCCTGACATTCAAGATTATCTAGATACGATTGATCTAGAGTTTATATCTGCGGACGTGCAAAACATTATTCGCTCCATGGGAACGGGGGCAGAGCGTATTCGAGATGTGATTCTAGCGCTGCAACAGTTTATTCGTTTGGACGAAAAGGGTATCAAGCTGATCGATGTCCATGAAAGCATTAATAATACGCTTGTGTTTCTGCAAAATCGTTTAACTCTAAACGCAGGGGCGCTCGCCATTGAAATCCGTAAAACCTATGGCGAAATTCCTCCAATTCAATGCTATGCCGCTCAACTAAATCAGGCAATTTTTAATCTGCTCTGCAACGCCGTCGACGCGATTGAGGAAAAGCTCGTAAAGTTTCCGTCCAATGGGTTCCAACCCGTTATTACGATCACAACGCAGCAACTGGATGACCATAGGGTTTCTATTTGTATTCAAGATAATGGTATTGGGATTCCTGCTCAAAATCAGCTTTTGATTTTTGAACCTTTCTTTTCCACAAAGCAAGCAGGGCAGGGTGTTGGCTTAGGTCTGGCGACGAGTCGCAGCATTGTGGAAGAGGTGCATCGCGGCACATTGACCGTCCAATCTTCCCCTGAAATGGGAACAGAATTCCGAATAACGCTGCCTATTCAGGCTGTTAAAACATCCACTCTAACCCCACCCCAAGCTGCTTCTGGCTGATATCACTGCTGCTTTGAATCTGGAGTTCTGTTGCAATCCGAAGATCGGGGGCGATCGCATATCCGGTGCTAACGGTTGTGATGCCTAACTCATCCCCCTTACCGGGTGCAACCCAAACCTGACTGACGGATATGTCACTGGCTCCATTCCGCGATAAGGCTAGGGTGAGTCTCATACCCAACGTTAAGCCTGACACGTCTTCATCCGCTTGGTGAACCGATCGATAGCCCGCAACGGGGGCAAGATTGACGCGATCGCCAAGAGGACGCAAGTAATAGCGCAATTCTGCACCGTAGGACTGCGAATCATCACCATTCAAGGCTACGCGATAGTCGCCGCTGACCGTCAGGGAACTGTCCCCCCCAAACAAATCCTCAATTCCGATCCACCCTGTAGACGTATCTGGCTCTGCAAGGGAGTAGGCATACCCGACGCGTAGCCGTGGGCGAATCGTTGAATCGTGGCGAATATCGGTATCCAAATCGGGTACTTCGTCCAACCATCGCTGTAGGACGGGGCTTTCGTCAACCGTCTGGGAGTCTAGGTCAAGTTCATCTAGGCGTTGGGCCTGATCGGACACGGGGACTTCAGCGACGGGTTCTGCCAGTGGGGATGTTGCCACACCGAGCGCTAAAACGGCTAGAGTTGATAACATTCAGCTTCGCTCCCTCCAAACTCCTATCCAGCTTCTAGCGATCGCGCCGAGAAGACGATCGCTGAGCAATCACCCGTGAACCCAGCGCTGAAGCGGCAATGATCGCGACTAATGCCCAAATTGGCGATGCCGATGGCCGGGGGCTGGCATCGGCGTAGTCAAACAAGCTGGGTGGAGCGGGTGCGGTCGCAGGGGGGGCAGTCGTCATTGGCGATTGGGCCATGTCAACCTCGGATGAGGCGTTGGGTGAAGTGGCTTGAGTCGTCGGACGGGTTGAACTTGCAGTAAACAGAGGATCCATGAGGCGACTGAGAGCATATCCGCCGATTCCCAGCATGCCTAGCCACACTATGATCACGAGTCCGTAGGAGTAGCCCTTGACAACGCGGCTTGATGGTCGCTTCACAGGAACGGGCTGAGGGGGGGGACTGGGTTGGACGGAGCGCCGGAGTGGACGGGGATGTGGATCCGGAAGGGATGCCGTGTAAAACGCTTGAGAAAAGGCTTGAGATCTAGGTTCTGGTGCGATCGCCCGTGGCCTTGGCACAAGTGGCAAATTGACGCCTGTGTTTGGAAGGGGGGGAGGCGTTACCGATGGCGTTGTGGGTAAGGACTGCGCGACAAAAATGGGGGGTGTCATGCCTTGCGGAGCAGTCCAAACCGCCTGATAGGGTGACAGCAAGGATTGCGGAGGGGACGGAGCCGGATCGGGGAGGCGATATTCGGGCAGGAAATACTTCGCCCGTGCCGAGGGGGGCGCAGGTGTACCTGAATGCGGGGATTGGCTAACTAACCACTGACGGAAATGATCGTGGCGAGACATCGGTAATATACAGGGAACCCCATCCTAAATCCTGTGTTGATGCCCCTATGGTAACGTTAATCGAGCGATTTCAGTACGCAGGTGCAGCCAACCAAGAGACCGCCGCGCCCACCATCGAGCCAATCAAGACTTGCAGCGGGGTGTGGCCGAGGAGTTCCTTGAGACGCTCTTCGCTAAATTCGGAGCGATCGCTCAAGAGTTCGTCTACAAGCTGATTTAACCGTCGAGCGTGGAGTCCGGCGGCTTGGCGAATACCCATTGCATCGTACATGACGATAATGGCAAATACACAGGCGATCGCAAATTCGGTACTGGCCCATCCTGTCGTTTGCCCTACGCCACCCGCCAGAGCCGTCACCATGGCCGAGTGAGAACTGGGCATGCCGCCGGCCTCAATCATGGAGTGGATCCTAAATTTTCCTTGCAAGGCAAGTTCAATAAACGGTTTTAAGAATTGGGCTGTGAAACACGCCAGCACAGCGACAATCAGAACATGGTTATTAATGATTGTGAGAAAATCCTGCATGTTGCTTGGGGGAATGGGTCTCGATGGGTAGACGTTCGGCACATTAGTTTGTGCGTGCCACGATGTAGTCTGTAAGCGCTCTTAACGGCTGGGCGCGATCGCCAAAGGGATCAAGCTGAGCCTTAGCCGACGCAATCAACTGATCCGCCTGCCGCCTGGACTCCTCTAAGCCCCAGAGACTGGGATAGGTGGCCTTTTGCGCTACGAGGTCTTTACCTGCGGTTTTCCCCAACTCTTCGGGTGTTGCCGTAATGTCTAGGATGTCGTCAATAATTTGGAAGGCCAGACCGATATTTTGAGCGTACTCCGACAATCGGTTGAGGGTGGCCTCATCAGCTCCGGCGAGGATAGCCCCACACACCACCGAGGCTTCGAGCAAGGCTCCAGTTTTGTGACGGTGAATGTAGGTCAGCGTATCGACCGTAACATCAGGCTTTCCTTCCGATTGCAGATCTAGCACCTGACCACCGACTAACCCTTCTGCGCCGACGGCTCGACCGAGCCACGCAATCACACTCAGCACCCGCTCTGCCGGAACGTCCTTGGTTTGGCGGGCGATGAACTCGAATGCGTAGGTGAGTAGACCATCTCCGGCCAGGATGGCAATATCTTCGCCATATACCTTATGGTTAGTCAGCCGACCGCGCCGATAGTCATCATTATCCATCGCCGGAAGATCGTCGTGGATGAGCGACATCGTATGCACCATTTCCATCGCACAGGCCGTGGGCATAGCAGACTCCAGCGTTCCGCCCGTTAGCTCACAGGTGGCGAGACACAGAATGGGACGCAACCGCTTTCCGCCCGCCATCAGCGAGTAGCGCATGGCTTCGTAAATGGTTTCGGGATAGGTCACCGTGATGGATTGATCCAGCGCGGCCTCGACTAGCACTTTGCGTTCGCTGAGATAGGCGGCGAGATCAAAATTAGGTTTTGAGCGTGCTTCGTCCGTCATGACCATCTTGCGTTGTTACACTCCTCTTACACTCTGGCGATAACTCAATACGGTGTTGTGTAGCAGCATGGCAACAGTCATGGGGCCAACCCCACCCGGAACGGGAGTGATCCAAGCTGCCGTTTTTGCCACTGTTTCAAATTCTACGTCGCCAACGAGCCGTCCTTTACCATCGGGGGTGGAAATTCGATTAATGCCCACGTCGATGACGACACTGCCCGGTTTCACCATATCAGCCGTGACTAATCCAGGGCGACCCACCGCTGCGATCAGAATATCAGCATCTTGGGTGACTGCTTTCAGATCGGGGGTGCGCGAGTGGGCGATCGTGACGGTCGCGTTTTCGGCCAGCATCATTAAGGCTAAGGGTTTACCCACTAAGATGCTGCGTCCCAGGACGACCACTTTTTTGCCTGCAATTTGGAGGTCATAGTCTGCCATGAGGCGCATAACGCCTGCGGGGGTGCAGCTTCGCAGTCCAGCCTCGCCGCGTACCAAACGGCCTAAGTTAACGGGATGCAGACCGTCGGCATCTTTATCTGGGTGGATGCGGTTGAGGAGGGCGACGCTATCAAGGTGATCGGGCAAGGGAAGCTGAATCAGGATGCCGTCTACCCGTTCGTCTTGATTGAGTTCATCAATAACGCCCATAAGCTCGTCTTGGGACGTTTGGGTTGGGAAATGCTTACCAAAGGAGGCAATGCCCACTTTGTCGCAGGCTCGCTCTTTATTGCGGACGTAGGCGGCACTGGCGGGGTTGTCGCCCACCATCAGAACGGCCAGACCGGGCGATCGCCCCACGTTCGGTTCGATCTGCTGAATGTGATGTGCGAGTTCGGAGTGGATGCGTTCGGCTAACGCTTTGCCATCAAGTAAACCTGCCATGTTCGACCCCAGATAGACGTTACTGCGCTGGCTAGAGGTAGAGACCGTCTGGTATCCAAGTTTTCCAGAGGATCTAGGGAAGTCATTGTTTCAAGCCAAGGCACAATGCCGACTCGAAGCAAAACCTGCGATTATGTGCAAAAGCGTGGCGATCGCCAGTGCACACGCGCATACTCTTCATAGTCTCTCAGATTTCGGCAACGGCCTCATGAACTTTTCGCGGAAATGAAATGATAGGTTATGGCCAGTGGAATCCATGACGGTCATGAAACGGTTATCCAATCTATCCCTTTGGGCGCGTACGGGAGTTCTCTTGGGAGGACTAACCGTCGTTGGCGGGTTGCTAGTGGCCTATCGTCCCCTAGCCTTGGATATTCGGCTCCAAACCATCGTGCGCCAACCGACGCCGATCCAGCGGATTCAGCAGCATCAGGGAATGCGCTTAACGGGAACAACGGTCTTAGTTGAGGGGGAGGTGGGCGATCGCGCTCCCTTTATCGATTTTGAACTGTACGAACTGCGTCAGGATACCGACAGCCTTTGGGTGATGACCCGTGAACCAGGGGCGGAAACGGGCGATCGCCTCCGGGTGCGGGGACGAATTCAGGCGGAAACGATCGAGCACAATGGAACCACCACGATAGACTACTACCTGCTTGAACATCGGCGGTATGAAGAGTAATCTGCCTCGCGGAAACGGGCGATCGCTTCCATCGCACTCTAAAATAATGATGGTCTTTTTATCGATGGAACGTTCTCGACTTTCATGACGCATCCCACGGATATCGCCACCTTGGCACGCTGGATGGCTGCCGACTTTAGCAATCAAGAACAGGCCTTTGCTAACCCTCCGTTTTTTGCCCACATCCGCGTGTGTATGCGCCCGTTGCCCAATCCTGCTGTCCCGGGTGTCAATTTTTTGGTCGAGCAAGCCTACGACTTTATGTTGAATTCGCCCTATCGCATTCGGGTGCTCAATCTCGTCAATACGGGCGATCGCCTTGAGATTGAAAACTACAATCTCAAAGACGAGAAGGATTTCTACGGTGCGTCCCGGGATCTGGCTCGGCTCAGCCAACTAACGCGCGATCGCCTGGAAAAAATGCCGGGGTGCAACATGGTCGTAGACTGGACCGGCAGCAGCTTTCGGGGCATGGTGCAGCCGGGAAAGGCGTGTATGGTTGAGCGCAAAGGCCAAATGACCTATCTAGACAGTGAATTTGAAATTAACGACGTGCTGTTTACCAGTCTTGACCGGGGACGCGATCCCCAAACCGATGAGCAAGTCTGGGGTTCGGTAGCGGGGCCGTTTGAGTTTGTGCGTTGGCAGAGTTTTGCGGATGAAATTACCGTTTAGGCTTGCCTGGGACGTTCCTGTATAAAGTGGGAATACTGAAGGCAAATCCCAGATTCGAGACGAGCCATCCCAATCATGTGGCGCAGGTTTAAAAACATTGCCGTTAGTCTTCACTCCTACAGTGCCCTCAGCCCTGACTTGCAAATGCGGCAGCGGGTGAATCAGCAATTGCGCGATCGCCCTGCGTTAGAAGTGGATGAATGGTGCAAAAGCTTTCATCCTGCTTCAGAAACAACTCACGCGATCGCCGCCTTTGCCTACGAAACCCTAGCCCAGTATTCCGGCCTCGATTTTTCCAGAGTCCGACCGGAGGATCGCTTAGAGGCGGATCTATTCTGGTCACAGGTGTGCTGGTTTGATTGGGATTTGCAACTTTGCGATGATTTTTGTGAACAGTTTGATCAAGATCTGAGCGATCGCTTCTACGACTTCGATCCGGTGACAGTCGCCGATCTCATTCACTTTTTTGACCATCCAGCTTAAGCCGTGTTGGATGGGTATTACAACTCTGTAAAGTGATAAATCACAATTCCGGTTTCTAGATCGTTAGCAACCTGCACATATCCCATTTTCACCATCTGCTTCAGGGTCTCCTCCACATCCCCAAAGCTCATTTCGGTATCCAGTACCGCCTGGGTCACCGAAATCGTCCCTTCCCGCTGCTGAGCGGCTTTCAAAAGCTTCAGCATTTTCTCTTCTTCGGTAGGAGGGGCGGGTACATCCACCACCTGCTGTACCGTGGCGTGTTGGGCTAAGGGATGGCCATAGGGTGACAGTCCCAGGCGAAGCTGTTGCTTCAAATTATGCTCTTCTACCATGCCGGGAATAAAAAATAAATCCAGCACTTGCCCAATGCCAAACACGCCCCAGGTACAGAACCACAGCAGACCAGAGGCATACTTCTTGTTATAGAAGCGGTGGAGACCCGCCACGGGTAAAACAAACGCAACCACCCAGAGCAGATAGGAGGTATCCACTCGGTTGGGCTGATAGAGGGTAATCGCCTTCGATTGGGATGGGCGGGTGGTAGTAGCCATAGGTGCTGTGGAGGTTAAGTAATGAAGTGCGCCAAGGACAATCACTAAAATTATAGAAACTGGCTCTCGCGATCGTCACAGGATGTGTAGGAGTGTCAAGTTCACAAGGGGCAAACTGCACGGGCGATCGCCGGAACATTTACAGAACGGAAGCCGACGTAGATCTCGATTTCACAGACCTAAAATCAAAGTCTGCGTCATGATCAAGGCAGTTGGAGTGAGGAGGTTTCTATGAACATCGCTTGGAAACGGCTGCTGTTGTGCAGTGGACTCATGTCCGTTGGAGGCTTGACTATTCCGGCGATCGCCACGGCAGAAATGTTCCCGGAATCTCATCTCCCCCAATCGGAATTGAGCGTGACCGTACCGGAGGAAGGGGCGATCGCCTCTCCCGTTTCAGGACAGGCTGAAGACCGAATCGTTGCGGACGCCATCACCTTAACGCCCCTTCCTGACGTGTCGCCGCCCGTTGATCTTGCCCAGACTGCCGACGCACCCCAGGCTGAATCTGTACCTGCCCCAGATGCCCCTCAATCCTCGGATACGCCAACAGATGTTGATGCGCCGGATTCGGAGCCAGAGCATGACACTCCAACCGAGACTGAACCCAGCGCAGAAACGCCCCAACCGACCCGTTCTGAGCCTGAATCAACAGCCTCCGATTCATCGGAAGATTCCGGATCTGAATCCGAGCAACCTACATCTGAGCAATCTACGGGTGACGATCCACTCTCCGAAGAGTCACCTGAGGCATCTGAGAACACATCTGAGGATGAACTAACACCTGAAGAACAAGCCGAAGAACAGGCCGAGGCTGCCCGTCTTCAATTGCTCATTCAGGGCGATCGCCTGTATCTAGAGGGCAAAATCACCGAGGCCGAAGCCATTTATCGGCAGGCCAAGCCTCCTCTGGATCCCAACGGAATTTTGGCGATTCGCGAAGGTGTCACGACCCAAGAGGACGAAACGACCGAACCAGAGGCCAACGATGGCTCCAATAGTCTGGAAGTTGGCATTCATACTTCCACACCAGCATCAACGAGTACCCAAGAACCCTACGACGATCCGGTGCTGTTGCCCCCTGCCGGAAGCGTCTATTGGCGCGAAGCGCAGGAGGGGCGCGAAACCCAATCCATTCCCCGCACCCTCGTGGCCCTGAAGCTGCTAACGGAGCAATATCCTGAATTTATTCCCGGACATACCCTCTACGCTCAGGTTTTGCGGGAGCAGGAGCAGTATGAAGACGCGGCAGAAGTGCTTGAACGTGCCACATCGATTTATCCCGATCGCATCGATTTAGCTACGGCTCGCATCCGCATCCTGGAAACTGACGAAAATTGGCTTCAGGCGTCTCTAGCGGCGCGGCAGTTTGCGACCTTTAATCCCGATCATCCTGAAGCAGCGGCCATGATTGAACGGGCGGATGAAGATCTGGATCGCTTCCGTCGCCAAATCCGCAATCGAATTACCAACAATACAATCGCCAATGTGATTACTGGTGCCATCTCCTACGCCGCGACGGGAACTCTAATCGGCCCGTTAACGGCACTGGATAGTGCGCTTTTGCTCCTGCGTGGGGAATCCGGTGTGGGCGAGGCAGCAGCTAATTCGGCGATCGCCCGCTTGGACATGATTGACGATCCAGAGGTGACCGATTACGTCAACGGCATTGGTCAAAAGTTAGCCGCCCTGGCCGGACGGGACGAGTTTGAATACGAGTTCTACGTGATCAACGATGACTCGATCAACGCCTTTGCCCTTCCGGGGGGCAAGATTTTTGTTAACTCCGGAGCGATCATGCAAACGGATTCCGAGGCACAGCTCGCCGGATTGTTGGCGCACGAACTCTCCCATGCGGTGCTGTCCCACGGGTTTCAAATGGTGACCACAGGGAACATGACCTCTAGCCTGTTGCTGAATGTACCCAATGGGGATTTGCTGAATGCGCTCACGATTTTGGACTACAGCCGCGACATGGAACGGCAGGCGGACGACTTAGGCACCCGCATCCTGGCCTCTGCGGGATATGCCGCCGATGGACTGTACTACCTGATGGTGAAACTAGATGAGGAAAATGGGCGCGGTGGCTGGTCGTGGTTGTCGTCCCACCCGGCCACCATCGAGCGAGTTCAAAACATTGCCGCTCAGGTGCAAGACAATGGCTACAACCGCTATGCCTACGAAGGGTTTGAGCGCCACCAGCAGATTCAAGCTCGGCTAGAGGAATTACTGGAGGCGGAGAAGGAAGAAGAGGCGGATAGCGATGAGACCCGGGAGACGGAGGAAACAACCGAAGAGTTGAGCAACCCCAATCAAACCCAGGGCGATCGCTACCAGTTGTCAGTCGAGTAACACCTAAGCTGTCTCCTATCGGTGCGCTTTGAAGCTCTTCCAGTAGTATGGAACTATGGATGACATTCACGGAAAGAACGCCCAATGGCAGGACAGCTTTTGCTCGTAGATGATGAACCCGGTTTGCGGGAGGCCGTGCAAGCCTATTTGGAAGACAGCGGCTATACCGTCCACACCGCCAGCAACGCCAAGGAGGGCTGGGAACTGCTGCAGCAAACCTTGCCTGATCTCGTGATCTCCGACATCATGATGCCCCAAGTGGATGGCTACCAGTTCTTGAAGCAGATGCGCGAAGATTCCCGTTTTGAAGCGCTTCCGGTGGTGTTCCTCACGGCACGGGGCATGACGAGCGATCGCATTCAGGGCTACAAGGCGGGGTGTGATGCCTATATTTCGAAGCCCTTTGACCCGGATGAGCTAGTCGTCGTCGTGAATAATCTCCTGGAACGACGGGCAGCGGTCACAAAATCGGCTACAGGCGACGGAGAAACACCAGATATTGCCGACATGGCGCGCCAAATTGCTGAGATCCGGGCTTTACTGACCCAGCGAGGCGCAATTACCCAAACCCCCAGCCCGATTAAGATTGACTTTACGCCTCGTGAGCAAAGTGTCTTGGAACTAGTTGCTGAAGGACTCATGAATAAAGAAATTGCCAGTCGCTTGAATACTAGCGTCCGCAATGTTGAGAAATATGTCAGTCGGCTGTTCAGCAAAACCGGAACGAACAGCCGCACGGAACTGGTGCGCTATGCGCTAGAACATGGCCTGACTCGATAAGCCGTCATGGCTCGGAGTTGAGGTAGCACTATTTCCAGAACCCCTCCCAACCTCCCCTACCCTGCGGGAAGCCGCTTCGCGTCTAGAGCAAGGGGAGGTGCCGTCAGGCGGTGGGGTTAAGTGACACCTTACAGCCAGATCTGCGACTTCTCGGATGGGGGGCAACGCAACTGTCGTGGTGCAATCCAGAAGTTGCAGATCTCTGGAATAAAGCCGATCGCTCTTCCGCTTTACTAAACGCGTTTGAGCAAACTCAGACCGTGGGTATCGGTGCCGCAGGTGTTGAGCAATCCGTAGCGATCGCTCAAATTTTTAACGTCTACCGTCTGCTTAGGGCTAGGCGTCCAGGGATCGGGATTGTTGTAGGCATAGTAGGTTTCAACACCATCAATGCCTAACTCTACCGCTCGGGCGATCAACTCGTCGGGCGATCGCCGATAGCGAGCCGGATGAGCCAGCACCGTCACTGCCCCTGCGGCATGGGCGGCCTCAATCACACTGGCCGCACTGTAGTACTGACCTGTCGGCGTTGTGCTTTGCAAGTAGGGCTTCAGTTCGATCGCGTGGGGATTAAACCCGTAGCACAGGATATGCACCTCATCGTCCATGAGTCCTGCTGAGATTTCTACACCCGTCCACAGGTGCGGTAGCGATCGGTCTTCAGAGGGTCGGCGTTCCTGGGCATAGGCTTCACCGTGGGTTTCCAGCCACCGCTGCGCCCGATGAAATCCTTTGGTGGAATGGTGATCGGTAATGGCCAATCCGCGTAGGCCAATATCCACGGCTTGCTCCATCAACTGCTCTGGATTCAAGCGACCGTCCGAACAGGTCGTATGCATGTGGAAGTTGTACTGTCTGGGGCAACTGATGGCGGATACAGATGCAAAGACCCGACGCAGCGCGTGAGTATCTTGCGTAGCGGGAATAAATGATTCAGAGGCCTGCACGAAGGAAGTAGTCATGGTTGAGTGGAGATGGAGATAGGGTCAGGCTAGGATCGCTCCTACTATACCTAACTTAACGTGCGATCGACAGGGGTGGATCGAACATGGAGCGCTGCGAACTCGGCTCTGGCTCAGATGCAGGATTCATCAGACCAAGTTTGGTGACCGCGCCCAGGCTGACAGCGAAACTGCAGACCTGCTTTCCCGATCGTCCACTGGTCATTGTGCTTCTGAATATCCAACCGATAGCGCATTCCGGCGACGGAATCATCCAGAATTCCCCCAGCGGTCACCGTCACCATCACCTGCTCCGGCGATTCCACGTTTTCCCCGGTGAGCATTTCAATATCCACCGGAGCGCCAGGGTTGAGGTTGGCGTTGTCAATGGCTAAGGCGAGGGGGTCGGATCCAGTGCGCTTGGCCGCGGGAATTTGATCCAGAATATTGACATGGCCCACCAGCGTATCCGAGTTGCGCCACACATTGGCCATGATCGAGTCTGCTTGCAACAGTTCCGGATCCATCGCCTCGATTTGCTGTTGGAGGAGCCAGAGGGCTCGATCCTGGTGGGGCAAACCTTTGTAATATCGCGCCACATTAATCAGTACCATGGAGGGTGGAGTCACCTGAGCCAGTGCCAAGGATGTCAGTCCCCAGGGTAGGGTAGCCAGGAGGCTACCTAGAACGAGGAAGAATAAAGCGTTGGGTTTATGGTGCATTGGCATAGGAGGGGGCTTCTGGTGTAAAGGGTGGTGGTTTCAGGATGCGTCAGGATCTCGGGGAGATGCAAGCCAGGGACAAGTGCTTTGTCAAAATATAATTTTAGGGTTACCCTGGGCTCGTAGTCGGCGCTTTAGCTTCTCCGTGAAAGCCCCGCACTCTGCCGAAGGCGAGTGTCGGGATGAAA
>JACYMB010000076.1 GCA_015272205.1 Synechococcales cyanobacterium T60_A2020_003
CCAAGGAAAAAAGCTTAAGAGAGTTCGACACCCCCCTTTCCCCGCAAGGGGACGGAAACTAGCCTTTGTCCCTAGCGCCAAACGGCACTGAAACATTTCTGGTTCGACACCCCCCTTTCCCCGCAAGGGGACGGAAACATATCATTCGGCATTCTTACCGCGCAACAGGAAAAGGCGTTCGACACCCCCCTTTCCCCGCAAGGGGACGGAAACTCGACGGCACGCCCAATCATTCTAAATAAATCCACCGTGGGTTCGACACCCCCCTTTCCCCGCAAGGGGACGGAAACTACTCACTACCAGGCTCCCTATAATATAGTGCTCCATGTGTTCGACACCCCCCTTTCCCCGCAAGGGGACGGAAACCAGTTACCATCCGGCGTTTCGTAAAATTCGCCAGTTGAGTTTTCGACATACCCCTTTCCCCGCAAGGGGACGGAAACTTAGATTATGGTGAAAAACAATCCTGGACAGGTCTTGATGGTTCGACATACCCCTTTCCCCGCAAGGGGACGGAAACGCCTGCTTCATGCGTTGGCATGAGTTGATCGAAATACCGGTTCGACATACCCCTTTCCCCGCAAGGGGACGGAAACTCGTTAGCATTCCTGCTTTCGAGGGCGTTGGCAATTTAATTCCAAGATCATTCCCCGCAAAGGGACAAAAAACTTCATCACACTCACCGCATCACACTAGGATTAAAAGCATCACCCAACCGTCCATCCCGATTATGTCTCACCCCTCTCCCCTCACCATCCCAAACACCACCGAACTCATCGGACTAAAATTCTCCCTCCAAGCCCTCACCTCCGATGCTCTTTACCCCCAATACACCATCGGACTCCACGCCTGGTTCCTCGACCAAATCCGCCAAATCGATCCCGCCCTCTCCACCTACCTCCACGACGGCGAATCCGAAAAACCCTTCACCATCAGCACCCTCAGCGGCCAACTGCGCGCCCACGGCCAACACCTCCATATCCAAAAAGGAACCACCTACGACTGGCAGATCACCGCCCTCTCCCAAAACGTCGTCAAAGGCATCGCCGTATGGCAAAAACACCCTCCGACTCAGCTCACCCTTAAAACCATCCCCTTCCAAATCCAGTCCATCACCCTATCCCCATCCCCCACCACCTATCGCACCCTCTGGGACTCCGCCCGCCAAATGCGCGGCCCCGTTCACCTCAGCTTTACGAGTCCCACCAGCTTCCGCCGCAAAGGTCATCATTTCCCCCTCCCCGTTCCCAACAACCTATTCCATAGCTACCTCCGCCGCTGGAACGACTTCTCAGGGCTGCCCTTCGAGCAAGACCCATTTCTAAACTGGATCGACGAAACCGTCATCATCCAACGCCTCCAGATCGAAACCCAAAAAGTCGCCGTCGGGAAACGCGGTTCCGTCACCGGATTTGTGGGCGGCCTCAGCCTCAACCTATCCAGCCACGCCGACAAAATGCCCGAATTTCGCCAACTCTTCTACGCCCTGATCCAGCTCGCACCCTACTGCGGCACCGGGCACAAAACCACCTTCGGCCTCGGCCAAACCCAGCTCGGATGGGAACCTAATCATCCTCAAGGGATCAATCAACCGACCGACGAAGAACGCCTCAGCGATCGCATTACCTACCTGACCCATCTCTTCCTATCCCAACGCAAACGCACCGGAGGCGATCGCGCCCGCCAAACCGCCGAAACCTGGGCCACCATCCTCGCCCGTCGCGAACAAGGCGATTCCCTCCTCGACGTTGCTGGCGACCTCAATATGCCCTACGAAACCGTCAAAACCTACGCCAAACTCGCACGGCGATCGCTCCGCCAGTAGCAACACCAAAACGGCCAGATTAGAACTACTGTGGATCAATAACAGGGCTGATCAATCCAGGGCGATCGCAAATACGGTTACTCTAGATTCAACGCTGCGCGAAAGTGGACGAAACTTCTACATAAACTTACTCGCCATGCCGATGAGTCCTGCCATCTGACCAAGATCCACCTCCCCAGACAGCACCTTCTGCAACAGCCCTCCTCCCTGAGCATTAGACCCTTTCACTAAAAATTGGGCGATCAACGGCGTAACGCTTTTGACCATCTCAGGACTTACCCCAGCCCGCTGGGCGATCGCCATCACCTGCTCCGATGCCAGTAGTTTTTCGATCGTACCCGTCGCCGCAACCGCTTGCAGCACACCTATTAAGGAACTCGCATCGCCTTTACTTTGTAGTACCTTTTGAAGGCTATGGGCAATTTCGCCAATCTGATTATTGTCCACGGGAGCCTGATTCAAAGCCCCTAACAGCGATCCCATGAGGTCATTGCTGGCTTCCGTATCCGAGCTAGTGATAACTTGCTTCACGATACCCATTAAGTCCATACCGACTTCCTCATCAATAGGTTTTCGAATAGATTAAGTCGTTTGCTGGGAACAGGCAAGTAGTCGCTACAGGACTTACGCACTACCTGCGGCGTCCTGAGTCTTTTAGGTTACACTCCCGCCAAATCGCCCAATTGCGTAAGGCCTGGGTATGTCTAAGCGAATCCAATAGCTCCGTGATGAATGAGCCAGTTGCGTTGTTCGGTTGTGAGTCCCTGGGCATTGTAAAAATTTGCCCCGTCAACGCAAGCCCCTTCAAAATTAACCTGTGCGAACGCGGCATCGTGAAATTCCGCACGGCGTAAGTCAGCGTTGCCAAAATTGGTGCCAATGAGCACTGCCCCATCAAAATGGGCACCGACTAGAGAAGCATTGAAGAGATTCGTATAGATTAAATACGCTGCCCTAAACGATACCCAATCCATCTGAGCATGGGTCAGAATTGCGTGTTCAAGATCGGCTCCTCGCAGCGTAGCGTTGGTGAGATTGGCGGTCGTGAAATTTGCGCCTACCAGGACGGCCTGACGGAGATTCGCCTGGCGGAGATCCGCCTGCTCAAAGGATGTCCCTGCTAGAGCGGCGGCATACCCATAGCAATGGCGCAGGTTACAGTGGCTAAAGCTAGCCCGACTACAGTTGCTGGTGCTGAGGTTAGCACGAACCAGACTGCTGCCTCGAAAGTTGGTATCTTGGGCACTGGCTTCTTGTAAATCGGCGTCATCTAAGACGG
Organism: Synechococcales cyanobacterium T60_A2020_003; assembly: GCA_015272205.1. Taxonomy (NCBI): domain Bacteria; kingdom Bacillati; phylum Cyanobacteriota; class Cyanophyceae; order Synechococcales; species Synechococcales cyanobacterium T60_A2020_003. The sequence goes on from JACYMB010000076.1 coordinate 3,105, forward strand.
CATTTTGAACCTGCGCCCCATCAAGAATCGCGCCGTGGAGATGGGCATTGGGTGCATAGACCCCTCGCAGATTGGCCTGCTCGAGGCGCGATCGCACCAATGTTGCACCAGCTAAAACGGCTCCCATTAAAGAACTGCGATAGAAGTTGGCGAGGGTGAGGGTCGCTTGGGTAAAGTTGGCGCGATCGCCCAGAACGTAGGAAAAGTTCGCGCCTCGCAGAAACGCACCGGAAAAGTCGGCGTCACTCAGTCGGGCATCCTGAAGGTTGATGTAGCTGAGTTCTGCCTCCGCGAGCGATCGCCCATTACGGATTTCGGCGAGGACTTGGTCAGGGGTCAGGGGGATCATGGCTTGAGACGCGATGAGAATAAATGCTTATTTGTATCCTGTTTTACAATTATTGAGAACATTGGTTAAACATGCCGTAAACTTTTTCGAGGAAATAACTAAGATTGTGTAGTTTAAGTCACATCGATTGGGGGCTTCTCCCATGAAACATCACCCGCTGCAAACGCACACTCCATCGGCTTCACGCCTCGATTCTGAGCCGTTCGCCCCATTTCCAAACCGCGCGTCTTCCCTGCAAGCTGATTTGAAGCATTCCACCGGACGGCGATCGCCCCTCCGGTCTGCTCAATTCCAGGCGCAGGATCGAACGATGGCTACGACAGGACAGCCCCTCGTTGGAGCGGATTGGCTGTACCAGCTTCAACTCAAGAAAGACTCGATTAGGGCGATCGCATCCACAAGCTTTGATCTGGTCACGATCGACTACTCCCAAGATGGCAGCCAGCAAACGGCCTATACCCGCGAGGATTTAGACGTACTGCACGCTAGCGGTAAAACGGTGTTGGCCTACCTCAGCATTGGTGAAGCAGAAGATTATCGCTATTACTTCAAGGATCGGTGGGTTACGAAAGATCCTAAAACCGGACTGAAACAACCCGACAAGGATGCTCCCGCTTGGCTAGGACGCACCAATCCCCAATGGCGCGGCAACTACAAAGTGAAGTACTGGAATGCTGAGTGGCAGTCGATTGTGCTGGGATACGTCGATCGGATTCTCAACGCGGGGTTTGATGGAGTCTATCTCGACATCGTTGATGGCTTTGAATACTGGAGTCAGCAAAACAATGGAGAATCGGTGACCCTAAGCCGACGGAAGGCCGCGAACCGGATGATTTCCTTGGTTGAAACCATCGCGCAGCATACACGGATTGACAAAGGGCAGTCCAGTTTTCACATCGTGCCGCAAAATGCCGAAACTATTCTCAAGTACGATCGTGATGGCAGCTACCTCAAGACGATTAGCGGGATTGGGGTGGAGGATGTGTTCTACGACGAAACCCATCGCCAACCGCAGTCCGAAGTCAACTATCGGCTGCCATGGCTCCAACAAATTCGGGATGCGGGTAAGCCTGTGCTGTCGGTGGACTATGTAGACACCAACGGCAATTCCAACCTGGTCTATGAGGGTAAGAACTTAGAGCGGATTAATCTCTTTCGAGATCTGGCGATCGCCCAGGACTTTATTCCCTACGTGGCAAAGCGCGATCGGGAACTGAATGAAATTGTGACGATTCCTGGGATTCAGCCCAACCCATGAGTCGGCTAAAGGGCGATCGTTGCCACCACCACATCGTTGAGGACACCATGTTCACGAAATTTGGCGATCGCCTCGGCAACCGTAGGAGGATTTCCGGTCAGCAATAGGTGACTGGCACGGCCTTCTGCAAGATTCGTATTCAGTTCCCCCGTAATCGGTTCAAGGCGCAAGGGTAGGGTAGAGAGATCGACGGCGTTGGGATCGGAAAGACTCACGACGGCGATCGCCCGTAACAGCGGATCATCGTAGCGATAGACCGACACCTGCATAACACTACTCAGCCGTTCGAGGGAGCGCAGCAGCATGGCCTGTTTTTGGGGAGTCGCGCAGAAAGTCAAAATTAAACGACCGTCTTCCGTCGTCGTTGACGCAATGCCACTGCCTAAAATGGACTCCAGCGATACTCCCCGGTGGGAAAATACTGCCGCCGTTGCCGTCAAGGTTCCCGGTTTATCCAGCGCTCGCACCACAAAGACCCACCGTTCAAGCTCCATCGCTTAAGTCCTCCTTCAAGCGCTGACTGAGTTGTTCTGCGACCTGTTGCAATAGTTCGGCTTCTTCAGCCCAAAGCTGGAGCGAGACCACTTGCGTCCATCCCGATGGTGTCACCACAATCGGCACACCAATCGGTGTGCGGATATCGTAGAATTCCCCGTTGAGTTGTACCTGCCCGGACACTACTATTTCCCGTCCTTCCAGTAAATTTTGTACCAAATCCACCGTCACATTGGCCGTCGCCATAATCGTTTTTGCCCCAGACAACTGGGTGACAAACGGTTTAATCACCACCCGCAGATCCGGTGAGAGGCTATCTACATAAGTGTACGCCTCCCGAAATTTTCCGTCGCGAATTAAAGTCATTACAATGTCTTTTTGGCTACGAACAGTCTCTAAGAAGGTGAGGATACTGCCTCCACGCTGGAGCTGTTTGCGGGTGGTGCGAACTTCGCTTGAGGTCATGCCGTGAACTTTGAGGCTACTCCACAGCGGCACCATTAACTCTCCATGCTCACCGACGACAAAGGCTTGGACAAGCTGACGCCGAATCCCTAAATCCGCCGAAATTTCCCGCCGGAATCGTAACGAGTCGGAATAGGCTCCCACCCCAATCACACGATGTCGTCCCAAGTGCCGACTAAAGATTTCTACTGCTAGTTCTACGGGATTGGTCACAATGATCACCACCTCATGACCGTAGCCGTGATCGGCGATCGCCTGGGCATAGGTTTCAAAGATTGGACGATTAAGGGAAGCCAGTTGCGATCGTGAGGTGACGTTCCCTCCCACGGTAGCTCCCGCCGCCATCACAATCACATCTCCCACCACCTCATCGGGATAGAGGGCAACATCCAGGGCGGGCGATCGCTCGGCATAGGCATCTTGTAAATCGCTGCACAGCCCGTAGAGCACTTGGGCACTGCGTCCGCCCGCCCGTCCTACCAGTTGCAGGCGTTCGGTGGGATTTAGGGCACCAATAGGCTTTGTTGCATGATTAGAAAAACGGTCAGGTTCGCCTTGAGAGTGTCCTGGTATTAACCTTCAACCTTGTAGCTATCGGGTTTAGCGATCTGAATCATGCGGTTGAGCGCAACACATTTGA
>JACYMB010000077.1 GCA_015272205.1 Synechococcales cyanobacterium T60_A2020_003
CTGTCAATCGTGAAACAAATTGTAGAAGCACACCATGGACGCATTCCGGCAAAGAACCATCCAGATACTAATGTTGCTTGGATTCAAATCCAGTTCCCCCAGTGCCAACCCTCATCTCCAACCGAATTTATGAAAGGGTCATAACAGCTTCTGCCCCAACCATATTGACAGACGTATTTACAGACTAGAATTCCCATGCAATGCTGGGTTCAGATGAGGTTCAAGCATGGTAGACCAACCGTCTAAAATTTCTAATTCATCCTCTACAAGAGAACGCCGCAAACTCTCTGCTTTCAAGGAATAGAGCCGTTATCCATTCGTATGCTCGTCGCCAAGTACAGAATTTTAGGCTGCAGCTCTTAAAAAAACGATACAGTTTTGGTAGCCTGGAGATGAGTATAAACTCACTAGTGACGTCCTGTCTTTACAGTCTCCTACACCCACGATTTACCATTACTTAGGTCAAACAACTTCATGGAGGAACGGTTACAAAAGATCCTGTCACAGTGGGGGGTTGCATCTCGCCGCCAAGCGGAGCAACTCATCTCTGGTGGTCGTGTAAGGTTGAACGGCGTTCCAGCAGAGGTAGGGCAAAAGGCTGATCCTCAACGGGACTGTATTGAAGTAGACGGAGTTCGGATTCAAGCAGGTAATCGACCAGACGCTATCTATCTACTTTTGAACAAGCCGATCGGAGTGGTTTGCACTTGCCATGATCCGGAAGGGCGGATGACCATCTTGGATTACGTGCCTGATTCCCTTCGCTACGACCACGGCATTCATCCAGTTGGTAGACTCGATACCGACTCCACAGGGGCACTGTTACTCACCAACGACGGCGCACTCACCTTCGCTTTGACTCACCCGAAACACTCGGTGGAGAAAACCTACCTAGTATGGCTGAAAGGCGCACCCAGTGCTGAGGAAATCCAACGATGGCGTTCAGGCATAGTGTTAGATGGTCGCAAGACCATGGCTGCTAAGGTTCAGTGCTTGAAACAGAGCGGCCACGGATTAGACAAGCAAACATTATTGGAGGTCAAATTGCGGGAAGGCCGTAATAGACAAATCCGCCGAGTTGCAGAACAATTAGGATACCCAGTCTTGAGGTTGCATCGGGTTGCGATTGGCTCTCTAGCGCTAGGAAATCTGGGCAAGGGAGAATGTCGATCGTTAACGCCCGAAGAATTGCAGATCTTGAAGCATCAGGCTCAAGGACATAGAGATGCTCATGAAGGCGATCGCCCCCACAAAAGGCGTACCCCCGATGAATCAATAACACAGGAGTCGGTATCAGGTGGTTCCGGATTGGGAGGAAAGAAAAGATGACAGACGTATCTAGACTTGCACAGGAACAACAGGAACGCCTGATTGAAATTGGAGCATACCTACGGCAGCTTCGGGAACAGCATCTCCTTTCTCTGGATGATGTGGCGACCCGAACCTGGATTCGAGTAGCTCTCCTCCGCGCCATTGAAGACGGCCAGATACAGCGACTGCCAGAACCTGTGTATATTCGGGGATTCATTAAGCGCTATGCAGAGGCCCTGGGGCAAGATGGAGAAACCTTCGCCGACGCATTCCCGATCCAAACCATGCGTCCGGTGCAGTCTTTTTGGCGTCTTTCTCCCGCGATTCCGCTCCGTCCTCTACACCTGTATTTCGCTTACGTGTTGCTCATCATGGCAGCCATTAGTGGCCTATCCTATGCGATGAATCGCTCGGAAACCCTTGCAACTCGTGAGTCCCAGCAAGCTATCCCTCCTGTGCAAGCGAATTTGCCCACGGATGAAAGATCTAAAGATGTTGTTGCGGCTCAATCCCCCAAATCCTCAAGTCCTTCTACTCCGACGCCTATTTCAGATAAGCCTGTGCGGGTTCAGATTACCTTAACGGCTCAGTCTTGGTTGCGGGTTGAAGTCGATGGCAAAACTGATTTTGAGGGGATGCTCGCTGAGGGAACCCAGCGCACCTGGACAGCAGAGCAGCAGGTAGTGCTGCGGGCGGGCAATGCTGGTGGAGTCATGGTCGCCTACAACGAGGGTGAACGGAAGCAACTTGGTGAAGCGGGTGCCGTAGAAGAGGTTACGTATTCCTCCAATCAGTCAGAAACGGCATTAACGACGTCGCTGTTGCAGTAGATCAGTGATTTTTCCATAAAAAATGGGGGATTTCCCCCATTCCTGGCGTTGATTGCTGTGACAGCTCAATCGCTGCCTGCAGCAAATTAGGTTTAATTCCAACGGTGGTTCAAAGGTTAGCGTTCACGGCGTTGCTCAGCGGAAAACTCTTGGAGACGCTCAGTAACATTAAAAGATCCCGAAGAGACGGGGGCTTGCTCTATTTCCGTTCCTTCGGTTGAAACTCCGGCACTCTCCCAAGCAGACAGCCCACCCTGCAAAGCGGCAACTCGTTGGTAACCACTCTGTCTCAAGGCTTGAGT
>JACYMB010000078.1 GCA_015272205.1 Synechococcales cyanobacterium T60_A2020_003
TGGGGCGGCTTCGCCGCCCCACCAAAATGTCCTAACCGATATGGCTAGCGCTATAGTACTCAAACGATTTTGAGCGATTCCGAGTCGGAGGGCCCTATCCAAAATCGCTCAACTACATCCGTCGGTATGCACTTGGAGTCAAAGATTGCGACTAAGCATTCACCAGGACTTCGCTTTCAAAGGCAGAACGACTTTCAAAAACTTTAAATACTTGATCCATACTAGTTAGCTCAAACAGAATGCGAACCTGCTCATTGATGGAACAGATATAGAGTTGTCCGTCATTGCTGCGAACGCTCTTGAGCGCAACCACAAGTGCCCCCAAGCCTGAGCTATCGACAAACGTGACGTCTTTTAAGTCAATTAATACAATTTGAGCACCCTCTTCAATTGCTTGCTTGATTGCTTGGTGTAGATCAGGGGCTTGGGTACTGTCTAAAATACCCGTTGGCTGTATTACTTTGATTATGCTTGCCATAGTAAATGCTATCTAAGGGAAATCAACTATCGCTCTCTTTAAAACTAGCCAAGGCCTCAGCAAAAAATACTGCTGAAGTAGACGCACTGTATTTGCATGCAGTATAACTGTCGATCTTCCCCTTGAGTCTAGCAACTTCGATCATCTTGAAGCTTTCCTAATATACCGGGGCAAATACAGACGAAGACTTCACAAGAGGTATCAGGAATATATTTCTTCACGAATAGTGAATGATGATGCGATCGCCCCTTCCTCTTAATCTACTTGAGAATCCGGGACAGTGGGAGGGACAACGCCTTCAAACAAAGCGGAATAATCAGCATCGGCGTATCCTTGCTGAATTGCAGTTTCTAGGATTTGACGGACGCCTTGTAATGCAGCAGGGTTGAGTCCGCTCTCTGCGGCGGTGGCGATCGCCAAGTTCATATCCTTCAGTAAGTGCTTAGTCGGGAAATTAGGATTTTCAAAGTTGCGATCGCACATGCGCGCCAGTTTTTTATCAAAGGTCGGTGCATACAGGGCACTCTGACGCACCACCTGCATAAATGTATCGACCTCGACGCCATAGCGCTGCACCAGTCCCAAACTGAAGGAGAAGGCCGCCGTTAGGGAACCAATAAGCTGATTCATGGCAAGTTTCAGCGCAGCGGCTGATCCGACGGTGCCAACGTATAAAGGATCAGCCCCGAACACGTTCAATACAGGAAGCCATTGCTCGTACAGATCAGGCGTCGCACCCACCATCACAATCAGCGTTCCGGCCTTCGCTTCGGGAATGCTGCCCAAGACCGGGGCTTCCAAGTACTGACCACCCGCAGCTTCAATATCGTGCTGGAGCTGCTGGCTTTCTTGGGGTGCGATTGTACTCATCTGAATAATCGTTTTGCCGTGCAAATTTGGGCGATCGCCAGAGGGAAAAAGCACCTGACGAATTGCCACCGCATCAGTCAGCATGAGAACCACCGCATCCACCTGGGCGATCGCCGCCGCCGCCGAGTCTGCGATCGTAGCCCCCGCCTGTTGCAACGGTTCCGCCTTCGTGCGCGTGCGGTTATACACCGTGACCGGATAGCCCGCCTCCAACAACCGCTGCGCCATCGGCAACCCCATCAATCCGATTCCAATTAATCCAATCCGAGTCATCACATCTCCAACCTCAACTCCTCAATCGTTACACACTCCCCCGCTCCCTCCCCCACCCCTTCACCCCTTCACTCCCCCACTCCTTTGCTCCATACTGACGATACGTCCTTATTTTGGGATCTACACCGTTATGGATTTCATCGTTAGCGCGATTCCCAATAGTCCGCTGGTGTCGTTTACCGTATTACTGCTGGTCGCCTTGACCATTCCGCCGATTTTTGAACGGCTACGATTGCCAGGATTGGTGGGATTACTGTTTGCGGGAATTTTGCTAGGCCCCCATGGGGCAGGGCTTTTAGACAGTGAATCCGAAACGATGGCGCTCCTGTCGGACATCGGTAAAGTGTACCTGATGTTCGTGGCCGGATTAGAGATTGATCTCAAGGTGTTTCGCCAAACGCGCGATCGCTCTCTAGCCTTTGGCTTATCAACTTTTCTGGTTCCCATGATTACAGGAACCGCCATTGGCCTCTTTTTTAACTTTGGCTGGAACGCAGCGATTTTAATTGGATCGCTGTTGGCGTCCCATACGCTCTTGGGGTATCCCATCGTCCAACGATTGGGGGTATCCCGCAATGAAGCCGTTGCTGTGACCATTGGTGCAACAATTTTCACGGATATTTCAGCGCTGTTGGTGCTGGCGATCTGTGTGTCGATCCATCAAGGCGAATTTTCCCCCGGTGGGCTGGTATTGCAGCTTATGGCGATCGCCCTTTACGCCGTTGTGGTGCTTTTGGGGTTCGATCGGGCAGGGCGGGAGTACTTTCGCCGCACGGGGGATGAGCAGGGAAATCAGTTTCTCTTCGTGCTGTTGGCCGTATTTTTGGCGTCCGTCGGCGCACAGATGCTCAACGTCGATAAAATCGTGGGTGCATTTCTAGCGGGGCTAGCGGTTAACGATGTGGTCGGCAATGGCCCTGTTAAAGAAAAAGTAGAGTTTGTGGGTAGCGTTCTCTTCATTCCCTTTTTCTTTGTAGATATTGGCCTGCTGCTCGACATTCCTGCCTTTGTGGAAATTTTGAGTTCCCAATTGGGACTGACGGTCGCGGTTGTGTTAGGGCTGATTGGTAGCAAGTTCGTGGCGGTGGCGGTGATCAAATACCTGTTTCGTTATGCCTGGGTAGAAGCTATTACCATGTGGTCACTCTCCTTGCCTCAGGTTGCCGCTACGTTAGCGGCTGCCCTTGTAGGAGTTCAGGTTGGACTCTTAACTAACGAACTTTTCAATAGTGTGATTGTGCTGATGTTGGTCACCTCTTTGCTTGGCCCGGTACTCACCGAGCGCTATGCCCGCCAGCTTGTGCCGCCTATCGCAACCGTTAGTCCCCCTGTTGAGTCGGGTAACGGCATTTGGTGGGAGTTGCCCCAAGATCTAGCGTGCGACATCGATGCTCCCCATGAAGGCGCTCTCGAACAGGAGTCTCCTCCGTTTACGGTTGTGGTTCCGATTTCCAATCCCCTCACAACGGCCTACCTGATTGAGCTAGCTGCCTTGCTGGTGCGGGGAGAACGGGGGCTGATCATCCCGCTTTCGATCGCCAAAGCCCATGTTCACATGGATGAACCCGAACTCCAGTCCACGCTGATCCAAAGTCGGCGACAGTTGCGGCGGGCGTTGGAGGTGAGTGCTCAGTTTCAAGCCCAGGCTGAAGGGAAGATTCGCATTGATGACGATGTGGCTCACGGCATTAGCCGCACAGCACGGGAGCAAAACGCCAGCCTGATCATCATGGGGTGGAGCGAAACCGATAGTTTGCGGGCACGACTGTTCGGCAACGTGATTGACAGCGTCTTCTGGGCGTCCCACTGTCCGGTAGCGGTGACGCGCCTGTTAGACGACCCGATTACTATTCGTCGAATTTTAGTTCCAGTCAAAAACATTACACCCCAAACGATTCGCACGGTGCAGTTTGCGCTGCTGTTGGCGGACACCAATCAAGGAACGGTGACGGTGCTGCATGTCAGCGATCGCCATACGCCGACTGAGGCGATCGCCGAATTTGAAGCAGAACTCAAGCGCCTACTGGCTCAATTTGAAACGCAGGTCCAGCCGGAAATCAAAACCGTGGCTGGCGATGATCCGGCTCAGGTGATTCTGCGAATGGCGCAGGGCGAAGATCTGGTGATTCTGCGATCGGTGCGTCGTCGGACAGCGGGAGGGCTGACGGTGAGCGATGTGACCACTCGCGTGATTAAACAACTCACCTGTTCTACGGTGCTGTTTGGTGAACCGCATTCGTACCTGGTCACCGCAATAAGAATTGTTAATGAGAATGGCTGAAGCAGCTACAT
>JACYMB010000079.1 GCA_015272205.1 Synechococcales cyanobacterium T60_A2020_003
GGCTGAACTAGGGTCTGATTTACCGTTTTGTGTGGGCGGCGGCACGGCGATCGCCACCGGACGGGGGGAGTCTCTTGATCCGCTTCCCACGTTAGATTCGTTGTATCTGGTGTTGGCAAAGTATCACAGCCTTAGCGTATCGACACCGTGGGCGTATCGCACCTATCGGGAGCAGTTTAGTGACACGTACATTTCCGATCCCAAAAACTTGAACGAACGGCGACAGCGAGTCCATGCAGGTGCAATTGTGTCGGCGATCGCGCGTCAGGAGGGGGCGGAAATTGGTCAACTCCTGCACAATGATCTAGAGAAAGTGGTGCTTCCGGCTCATCCCAAAGTGGCAAACCTGAAAACTACGCTTCAGTCCTTTGATAGTTTGGGGGTGATGATGTCGGGGTCAGGGCCAACGGTGTTTGCGCTAGCCGCCTCAGCAGAACAGGCGCAGCACCTGCAAACCCAACTTCGGGCAGCCATCTCCGATCCGGATCTAGGCATTTGGGTGGCTCAGACAATCAGCCACGGCATTCAAATTGCTTAAGACCCTCAAGCCTTTGTCTGAATCACGCTAGGCTTGGAATGGACGATACGCATATGCCTGAGGTAACGATGAGCGATCCGACCCCCTCTAAATCCGAGACTTCAGCCTCTGAGGATCCTAATTACGTGCCCCCCACCCCGCAGCGATGCTTTACGGGAGCCTTGATTTCAGGGCCGATTGCCTATGGGCTTTACCTATTAACCCACTCGATTGCCAACTCTTTTGCTCAAAAGCCCTTACCGAGTGGACGGATTGCGGTGAATATTGCGATCGCCGTTCGGACTCTGGTGATTGGGATGAGCACGTTGGGGACCGCCATCTTTACCATTGCAACTCTGGGGCTGATTGCCTTAGGAATTCAGCTTTTGATGCAGAAAGGTGCGACCGGGGAGGGCGAATGACCGTTGGCGTTTGGGTGCTGGGGGATCAGCTTTGGGCTGGGCAGTCGGCTTTAAAGAGTTGCGATGATCAATATCCGGTTCTGTTGATTGAATCATTGGACTATGCGCGGCAACGACGGTATCACGCCCAAAAGTTAGTCCTGGTGTGGTCGGCGATGCGGCACTTTGCCGACGAACTCCGCACTGAGGGTTGGCCTGTGACCTATGCTGTGGAGGATGATTTTTTAACACCGTTGCGGGCTTGGATTCAGGCAGAAGGAATTACCGAACTGCGGGTGATGGAACCGAGCGATCGCCCCTTCCAGACCATGCTGGAAGCCCTGGATCTGCCTTGCACCCTCACCATTCTGCCTAACAATCATTTCTTGTGGAGTCGGGACGAGTTTCGGCAGTGGGCGGGCGATCGCAAACGTCTTCTGATGGAATCGTTCTATCGTGAAGGCCGCAAACGCTTCCAAATTCTGATGGAAGGGCAAGACCCCATCGGCGGACAGTGGAACTTGGATAAGGAGAACCGCAAGCCGCCCAAGGGAACGTTGAACACGCCTAAGCCGCAATGGTTTGAGCCAGACGAAATGACTCAATCCGTGATCGAGCGGGTCAAAACGGCTGTAAATACCTACGGTCAAATTGAACCCTTTCATTGGGCTGTAACGCGCACCCAAGCCCTTCAGGTCTTAGACACCTTTATCCAAACTCGCTTAGAAACGTTTGGCCCCTACCAGGACGCTATGGTGACGGGGGAAGATACGATGTGGCACGCGTTGGTGTCTCCCTACCTCAATTTGGGATTGCTCCATCCAATGGAGGTGCTAGATGCCGTTGAGCAGGCGTTTCACGATCAGGATTTTCCTCTAAACAGTGTGGAGGGCTTTATTCGACAGGTATTGGGTTGGCGGGAGTATATGCACGGTCTGTACCATTACACCGATGCAGACTATCCCCAGCGAAACTGGTTTGAGCATCAGCATCCCTTGCCGGAGTTCTTTTGGGATGCCAGCCAAACAGACATGAACTGCCTGCACCAAACTCTGGCCCAAGTGGAACGGACTGGCTATGCTCACCACATTCAGCGGTTGATGGTGTTGGCAAATTTTGCCCTGATTGCCGGACTGAAGCCGCAGGAGGTGGAGTCTTGGTTTCATGCGGCATTTATCGACGCCCATGATTGGGTGATGCAACCTAACGTGATTGGCATGGGGCTATTTGCAGACGGAGGTATGTTGGCATCCAAACCCTATGCCGCGTCTGCCAACTACATTAACAAGATGAGCGACTACTGTAAGGGCTGTGCCTATGACAAGGGCGATCGCGCCGGAGAACATGCTTGCCCCTTTAACACTTTCTACTGGGACTTCCTTGATCGCCATCGGGGAAGGCTCCAATCTCAAGGGCGGATGAGCTTTATCCTCAAGAATTTAGACAAAATGCCTGATAGCGAACGGAATGCTATTCGGCAACGCGCGACGGAATGGCATCAAAGGAATGCTTAAGAGTTTTTGACTTAAGAGGGTTTAGTGTCAGAAGGTTGACGGTATCCGAAGAAATCAATCGTGTAATTGGTGACTTTGACGCCCGTTTGTTCTTCAACTTGACGCAGAATCTCATCAGGAAGCTGAATATGCACGTCTAGGATTTGGTTCGTATCGAGACAGTTGACATGGCTGTGGGGATCACTAATGTTGCCATAGAGGCGACCGTCGGATTTCTCGATACATTCAATGATCCCCTGCTCCGATAGGGCATCTAGATTTTGATAGACCGAGGTATGCCCAATGTCTTTACCTTGGCGATTGAGGCGATCGTAAATTTCGCGAGCCGATAGGTGCTCTTTCTCTTGCCAAAGTAATTCCAAAATGAAGCGACGCTGCTTGCTCAGACGCATTCCTAAAGTCTGGCAGCGATCCAGGGCATCCTCTAACGTTTGAATAGGTTTCTTAACGATGGCCTCATTTTGCATAACTGTTACTCTCGGAATCACTGGGGTAGCCTTTTGAATGGTCGCCAACGCCTAAGGTCGAACTTAATGACTCACTCGTGTTGTACCGAGCTTTATCACTTTGAAGCTCCCACTCCAGCATCGACAGCACATGTGCCCTAACTTGAACCTACGCCTTTGGCTTGTAGGCTCAAAATAATTTAATCGTATCGAGTTGCAACCTCGCCTGCCATATGTCCAGAAGCCCCAAAACTCATGATCGAAATTCTGGAATACGTCCTTGCTATGGCTTATCTCTGGGTTTAGACCACTCTAGAATGTAGTCACTACCACTTTAACTTAAATGCTCAAAAAATGTCAGAATTCAGTGAGGATAGGCGATCGCCTGCGTTATGAATTCTGTTGCCAAGCGCAGTAGCGATCGTGCCCTTCGGTTTTTGCCTGGTAGAGGACTTGGTCGGCCATTGTAATCAACCGATCCGATGCTGAATGCAGGGGGGGGATCATGCATGCAATGCCAATGCTGAGCGTAAGGTATACGTCTTTGTTGTGAATATAAAGGCGGTTCATGGCGGTTTGAAGCTGTTCTGCTACCTCAATCGCTCCCTCTAGATTGGTGTTGGGCAAGACAATAGCAAACTCTTCGCCCCCATACCGAGCGGCCAGATCGGCAGGCCGTTTGATGACACTCGTGATGGCCTCTGCGACTTGCCGCAAGCAATCATCTCCGGCTTGATGGCCATAGGTGTCGTTGTACTGCTTAAAGTGGTCAATATCGCACAGCAGCAGCGCAATCGGTTGTTTTTCCCGTTTCAGCCGTAGCCATTCTTGGGTGATATAGCGATCAAACTGGCGACGATTGGCCAACTGGGTCAAGCTATCCAGATTGGCGAGACGCTCCAGTTCCTGATTGGCTGATTGCAGGTGGTAGTACAACTCAGATTGCTGAATGGCGATCGCCAGTTGGGCAGACAGTTTTTTAAGCAGTTCAATCTCCCAAGGCTGCCATGCGCGAGCATCTTGACAGTGGTGGGCGACGAGCAATCCCCACAACCGATTTTGTTGTAGGATAGGCAACACCAGATTTGCCCGAACGTTTAGACTCTCTAAGTTTAGACTCTCTAATAAGTTGAGATAGCAGGGATTCAGGTTTAACGCGCGGACATCGTCAATGGCACAGACTTGCCCTTCTAGATACCGCCTGCTCCAATGATGCTCAAAGCACGGATCATGGATGATCGCACCCAAAATTGATAGGCGTTCTGTGCTGACGGATTCAATCCCTGCGGGTCGATTCCCCGCCGCTCTGCGGCGTAAAATGCCAGGATGA
>JACYMB010000080.1 GCA_015272205.1 Synechococcales cyanobacterium T60_A2020_003
GGACACTCTCAAGGCGAACCTGACCGTTTTTCTAATCATGCAACAAAGCCATCTATAGTCATGCCTGATAGACAAGTACGGAAACCTCCAATTAAGGCGCTAGCGAACAGAATCCGCCCTAACCGTGCTTGGAAATATAATGTAGGTATGGGAAGCCACTCAGGTTCAGCTAGTCGGACTGCTCTCCCAGCATGTTCAGTTTAGATGCAGATAGGATTCCATTCATTTGTGATTTCGACTCTGTGTTCTCAACGGACAGGCATTACTGTCGTTAGGAGCCTTCTACTTACAACTCTTATGCTGCAAGATCCCCGCGCTATCCGCTACTATCAACATCTTACGGATGAATTGACGGAACAGTGGAACCGAGGCTACCGATTGGATGAGCTTCGTCTTTATGTTGATGGATATCTGGCAGCTTTGCGCCAATCCAGCGTGATTGAGCCGTTTTTGGTTCATCACATCGAAGAAGAAGTGACACGCTTCTTGTACGATCCATCGAACTTCGCAACCTCTGTTCCGGGCGGAGACTTCTACTCCTAGTCCTCATCCTGAGCGAAACAGCCGAAGTAGACTGATTTGAAATGCAGTCCACCCTGCTTCACCTGCAAAGTTCTAGCGAATGCTCGTGCTGATTCTATAGATCTTTTGTGGATTTCTAACAGTAATGACTAACGATTTGAAAGAGGGACGCGATCGCGCCCCTCTTCTGGCTTAGATACTAGCTTCGATAATTCATAGACGGTGGGAAACATCGCGCCTAGGACGCCAAGGCGACTTCCACCATCTCCTGAAGCTGTCCCTTCTGATAAAGCTCAATCATAATGTCCGATCCGCCAATGAACTCCCCATTGATGTAGACCTGGGGAATCGTCGGCCAGTTGGAAAATGCCTTGATTCCTTGGCGAATGCTCTCATCGGAGAGGACATCAAAGGTTTCGTAAGGTACACCTAGAGTATTGAGAATTTGGACAACGTTGTTGGAGAAGCCGCACTGGGGCATCAGCTTATTGCCTTTCATGAACACAAAGATTTTGTTGTCTTTGATCATGGACTCGATTCGGGTTTGAGCATCTGAAGTCATAGGAACCTTTGCAGTATTGAATGGTTCGTTGCAGAAAATCGTACTACAGCTCTTGAGGGATCATTATGGAACGGATGAGCGGCGATCGCCCACCTACACCGCTTGAATCGTCTGCCACTCCTCGGGAGTATAGGTTTTGAGGGCAAGAGCATGAATATCGTTTGAGGCCATGGCCGCCTTCACCGCTCCGTACACCAGTTGATGTTGTTGCACCAAGGTCTTCCCTTGAAAAGCCGAAGATACAACAACAGCTTGATAGTGATCGCCACCGCCCGTGAGATCCTGAATTTGCACTTCTGCATCGGGCAAATGGGTCTTGATCATCGCTTGAACTTGATCGGGGTTAATCATCCTGTCTCCTCATGGGTAGGGTGCGAAGGAATGCGAGCGAGGTTTGTTTATAGTGCTTAGTTTATCTTAAAGCATTTGACCGTAGTAAAATCTCTATAGTTTCACCGCACGATTTTGCAAAATCCAGTCCACAGCAGCCGCTAGGTCGTTCGCGATAAAGTCGGGCTGGGTGTGGTGCTGGTAATCACCGCTGAGGACGCGATCGCCATACCCCGTTTGCACCAAGATCCCGGTACAGCCTGCATTGTGGGCGAGATCCACATCGGTTGCCTTATCGCCCACCATAAAACTAGAGGGCAAATCTAAGTCATACTCCCATGCGGCAGCGACAAGCATTCCCGTGTTGGGTTTGCGCCAGGTCGTCCAGCGCGTGAAGTCCGGATTCTCTCCCCCTTCGGGCAGACTCAAATCAGGGCAGTAATAGAGCGCATCCAGCTTAGCGCCTGCCTCATCCCATAACAACATACAGAGGCGATCGTGAAGCGCATCAACGTGGGACTTGGGATAGTAATTTCGGGCTGGGCCAGATTGGTTGGAGACCAGACAGCAAAAGAACCCTTGATCGTTGAGCGATCGCACCGCAGAGGCAACCCCTGGGATCAGGTTGAGATCCTCAACATGATGGATATACCCCGCTTCGATGTTGAGCACCCCGTCGCGATCGAGAAACACTGCGCGTTTGACCATACGGATATCCTAACCACCCCAAACCCGCTTCAACACGTCTTCAGGCGAGATGTCGGCCATGTTGCCCGTCGGAGACTTGATGCCAATGAACTTTTCGTCTTTGGGCATGAGTTTTGCGGGATCGGTGGGGCCAAAGAGCGCCAACGTGTATACGTTGAGGGCGATCGCCAAATGCATAGGCGCACTGTCGGTGCACAGCATCAGGTTTGCCCCTGCGATCATTGCTGCCAATTTACCAATATCGCCAGGCTTGGTGACTTTCAATCCAGGACATGCCTGCGTGAGCTGCGCCACCAGCTTTTCATCCTCTGGCCCTTGAACCACCACAATCGGTAAATCCGGCTGACGTTGCTGAAAATCTTGGACGATCTGCTGCCAGCTTTCCACAGGATAGATTTTGTCGATTCCCTTAACTTGGGCAAGCTGACTCGACCCACCGTGAATGATCACATAACCCGTGTCGGCAATGCCGAGGCGCTGACGTTCCCCATCGCCCCAATCCAGATCTTTTTTGGGAATCGTAATCGACGGATTTGGACTGGCCTTGGCGATCCCCAGTCCTTTCAGCAGGTCATGATACATGTAGGCCGCGTACTGATCTTTGTTCAGCGGCACTGGGTTTGTCAGCAAGAAGGTAGCCGCACTGCCACCGTATCCAATGCGGGTAGGAATCCCGGTGAGCCAGAGCAAGAAACCCACCGTCCAGCGCTGTCCTAGCGAGATAGCAACGTCATAGTAGCGATCGCGCAGAATTCCTAAGATATTGGCCCAATCAGCCGGACTACTACTGCTCTTAAAGTCGTAGGGAATGACCTCACTGACTGATTTGTTGACTCGGTACGCGCTGGTGGCTCGTGGCTCGACGATTACCTCAATGGTGGCCTCAGGGTAGGCTTGCTTGAGATCATCGAGGGTCGGAAAGAATAGAATCTGATCGCCAATCCCGCCAGGGACAAGAGCTACTATCCGCATAAATAACAATTTGTTACGCATATTCGCTCCCTATTTTAGGGGAAGATGGGAAAGATACATCTAATCAGAATCTGCATTTGGACACGGGATATTTTGATTAGGCAGGGTTGGATAGGGGTAGGCTCTTGGCGAAGAGCTATCCTCGCGGGACGTTGTAGAACGCTCACAATGCACGCAGGTAACAACGCAAGATGTTCAACCCGATCATTGGATGGCTAGAGGAGGCATTAGGGGGCTGTGTATTTACTCATTCCAGCGGCAGGGGTTGGGCGACGGATGGGCAGCGATCGCAATAAGCTGCTTCTACCTCTCATGGATCAACCGTTGCTGGCTTGGACACTGCAAGCCGTAAAGGCATCCAATAGAATTCACTGGATTGGCATCATCGCCCAACCGGGGGACGTTGCTGACTTTAAGGACATTGTGACCGCCCTAGATCTCACAAAGATGGTGCAATTCATTCCCGGTGGCGCAACGCGGCAAGAGTCAGTCTACAACGGGTTGAGCGGTTTGCCTGCGATCGCCGAACACGTGCTAATTCATGACGGTGCCCGCTGCTTAGCCACACCGGAACTTTTTGACCGCTGCGCGGAGGCAATTGAAACCTGTGATGGTCTGATCGCTGGCATTCCTATCAAAGACACGATCAAAGTTGTAGATGGGGCTACCCGCACCATTGTCGATACGCCGGATCGCGCTAACCTGTGGGCTGCCCAGACGCCCCAAGGGTTTCGGGTCGATCTGCTAAAGGACTGTCACGACAAGGGCGTCAAACAGGGCTGGGAAGTGACCGATGATGCCGCGTTGTTTGAAAAGTGTGGTCTACCTGTGCAGATCGTGGAGGGGGAAGAGACAAACCTGAAAGTGACGACTCCCATCGATTTGGCGATCGCTGAATTCATTCTAAATCAACGCAAAAGTCAGTCTGAGTAAAGCTTTTACGCAAATCTAGGTGATAGGAAATCACGTTTAGGAAAATCATATAATTTCGCCCTACTGTCGCGGTGTATTGTAATGTAGGGGCCAAGCTTGACGATTGATGGCTTGGGCAGTACGGTCATTGTGATTACTTAGTATTCCTTTGTGGGGAGTGAAATGCTGGGCATGACACATTTTTTTAATCCTTTATCACAGCATGGTGTTTGGTTTGGAGAGGTCGCTGCAAACGTAAGAAAAGCTGCACTCGCTACGGTGCTTTTGGGATGCGGAAGTCTGTTTGTAGGGGCTCAGGGGGCGATCGCCGCTGAAACGGTCACTCTGAGACTGGCGAATGATGAATTAACCATCACCATTGATCAACTCAAGACCTTCGCAGAAACGGGTGAGTTATTGCCAGAAGTTCAAGAATTCTTTGATACAAACCGCCAAGATGCTCCCCTTCTCCGCAGCCTAATTTCGGATGAAGTTGTGGTTGGAACAGGTCTAGAAGATTTTCTGGAGTCTTCCTCCGGAGAGTTTGTTGTCATGCAGATTGATCGATTGGTGAGCCAGTTGCCTAGTGCTAGTACGATCGACGCTATTCGGATAGCGTTGCGAGGGTCTTACGAGAATGATGGTCGCTTTTCGATCTTGGAAATTGCTGAACTATATCCTGAGTCCAACATTTACTTAGATCTGCAGGGGCTACAGACTGTATACAACGACGTCAAAACCTTTGTAGAACGCATTCGTCCCGCTCTAGAAACTGCAAAAGAGTATCTTCAAGATTTGCTTTGCGATTGCGAATCCTCTGAAACCTCGACGACAGCGACTCCTGCATCAGCGGAAGACACTACGGAGCCTGCAGAAACGGTAGAACCAGAACCAGAATCTACCGAAACAGACGATCAGAACTCATCACTGCTTCCCTCGTCGGATTCTGCCCCATCTCTCCAAAGCCGCGAGTGTAACAACTCTCCATCAGCCAACTCAGCCAACGAAGCTGAAAACTCTGAAGTGACGACCACCGTTATTGGACTAACGAACAGTCTGTAACTTACCGTTCGTTCCAGTTGCATCTATAGGCTACCGCTGTTACCGCTCTACTTCCAAGTCACACAACTGTGACTGTCATAGGGCCATCAGCGGGTCTAGCGCTATGTTGGGCAGTTCACATACCATGCAAGTATTTCAATGAAAAAGTTACTGTCTCCATTGATAGTCCAATTACGCAGTACCTGCCTGGGTCTTGCGTTAGGGGTCTGTGCATTGACCGTTGCTGATGTTCATTCTGCAAACGCGGCACAGGAATTAGTGTTTACCGATGGCCCCTTCGGTCGTTCGCTGTCTATTGAGGAACTCACAACCTTTGCAGAAACGGGCGAAGCATCGCGATCGCTCCGGTGGTATCTGAATCTTGCAGGCGTTAAGCCGGAAGTTTTCCAGACTATTCTTACCAGAGAATTAGACATCAGCTTATCGTTTCTGGACAAGACTCTGAACTCTATTCCTGGAGAGTATGTGCTCTTCCAAATTGGACAGATTATTAACTCGGGTTCTGGGATCACCAATATCAGAGCGTTGCGGTCGGCTCTTTTGCTTTCGGCTGCCGATGACAACCGGGTTTCTCTCCTTGAGTTTCTGCAAAATTACCCTCTCCAGCAAATCACCGTTGATGGTCGTGAGCTAGCAAAAGTTGCCCGCGACTTAGGGAATGTGGTGGAAGATGTAGAACGTCGCATCGATGCTTTAGTGCCTGTGCTGAAGGATCTGCTGGGTGGCGTTATTTGCGATTGTGAGACGTCGAGTTCAACGTCGGACCCAAACCTCTCGTCGTTCATTCCGCCTGCACCGATGGCTTCGGTGTCAGAAACCGCACAGCCTTAGGGTTCTGATGACCTATTTGTACAAACGTTGAGGGTGGGAACGTTGTGCCTATATGGACAACTCCGTTCCTAGACCTCGATTGTTTATGGGGATTTTGGGTGCAAAGGGGGCTGTTTTATCGCAGGATTCAGGTAGGCTATGGTGAGGCGCATCGCGTTGAAAGATAGAGCGGTCGATATGCAGGCATCGAAATCTTGGCAAACAGTTGGATTGTACATTCTGCTGGGGGCGATCGCCCTAGCCATGCTGTTACCGCTGCTGTGGTTAGTCAGCACCGCGTTTAAGTCCCCCGACGAAAATATCTTCCAATTTCCACCCCAATTCATCCCGGCTCAGCCCACCGTCCAGAATTTTGTCAAAGTTTGGCAAACGAATCCCTTTGGGCGGTATCTGTTCAACAGCGTATTGGTGGCGGTGTTGACCGTAGGCTTAAACCTGTTGTTCTGCTCGCTGGCGGCCTATCCCCTTGCACGGCTCTCGTTTCGAGGGCGCGAGGCCCTGTTTACGCTGGTCGTATCTACGATTTTGATTCCCTTCCAGATTGTGATGATTCCGCTGTATATTCTGACGGTGCAACTAGGCTTGCGGAATACCTATCTGGGGATCATTTTTCCGGCGATCGCCTCCGCCTTTGGCATTTTTCTCCTCCGTCAAGCGTTTCTCGGCGTCCCGAAGGAACTGGAAGAAGCAGCCCGTGTGGATGGCTGTACAGAACTGGGAATTTGGTGGCACATTATGCTGCCATCGGTGCGGCCTGCCTTAGTGACCCTAGCAATTTTTGTATTTATTGGCTCTTGGAGCGATTTTCTCTGGCCGCTGATCGTTCTCGATCGCCCAGAGTACTACACTCTACCGTTGGGAGTCGCAAAACTCGCAGGTGCATTCTCCCTGGATTGGCGACTGATCGCTGCAGGCTCGGTCATTTCGATCGCGCCTATTCTGCTGCTGTTCACCGTGATGCAGCGCTATATCGTACCGACCGATGCAGGCAGCGGTGTGAAAGGCTAGAAAAAACAACAGGGTGACCATTGCGATCGCAAAATCACCCTGCTGCACGGGCGTGTTCAGGACACTTTGAAATACTGATTTTTCATGAACCATTCAATAACCATCCGCCATTCACGTCTCAAATGGTCGTGAATACGGGAGAAGCCCACCGCTCAGTTCATGGGATACAGGAGAGCAACCTAGATAGCGTACTGTCGCCAAACACCAACGAGAGCGCCCTGCACATGAACCATATCCGCCGATACCTGAATAGGGTCATAGGCAGAGTTCGCGGCTTTTAGGGTGACGTGTTCCCCATCACGATAGAAATACTTGAGGGTATTGCCCTGTCCATCCACGCGAGCAGCAACAATCGTACCGTTTTTGAGGCGATCCGGTTCCTGTACCGGGCGCACAATTACAATGTCACCATCGCCAATCATGGCATCGATCATGCTGTCCCCGGTGACGCGGAGGGCATAGTCGTTGGGCTTCAACTGAACGCCGGTCATTTCAAGTCGCTCGATATCCGCCTCATCGGTAACGGGATCGATGAGACCCCCTGCGGCAATCTCACCCTTGATGGGCACGCCTTGGTTAATCGAGTTGAGAATTCGAATGGTGCGAGCTTTGCCCTCGGTCCATTCGATGTATCCCTTATTGCGTAAATGCTCTAAACGACTCTGGATCGGCGCAGGCGATTTTAGCCCCATCGCCCGCATCATTTGACGGATAGAGGGGGAATGCTGATTCACGCGGATATACTCAACGAGCCAGTCGTAGAGCTGCTGCTGCACATTGGTAAGAGGTTCCATAACTCACCTGAACACACTGAATGTAACGATAGAACGGACGTACCATACATTCATATGTACCACTAAAGCTTGGTAAATGTCTAGCATTTGCATAATTTTTATCAAAATGAGGAGCGATCGCCCCTCCCTCTCATCACGGTTGTGTGACATTGCCTAAGACTAGTTTTGAGTTTTGAGTTGCAAATGCGTTGCACCATCAGGGATTTCAGCCTTTCATCTATAGCTGGAATTTTTGAAATGGGTATTAGCGCGTTTGCGCTCGCTGAACCTGTTCCCGCTCGATTGCTTCAAACAAGGCCTGAAAATTGCCCTCACCAAACCCGTTGGCATGGCGATCGCCCTGGGCGGTGGCAGTGCAGCGCTGAATCACTTCAAAGAAAAACGTCGGTTCTCCAAAGATGGGCTGAGTGAACGTTTGCCAAAAAATAGCATCCGGCTCTGCGGCTTGCCAATCCACTAAAATTTCGGCTTGGGCGATCGCCCGTAGCTGCTGAGGTGAGAGTTTGCAGTCCCTGCGTTGCTGTAGCTGCTCGTAATAGCTGGCAGGCACAGGTAAGAATGCTAAACCTTGTTGCCGAAAGCTGGCGATCGCATCCAGAATGTCCAGTGTTTCCAGCGCAATATGCTGTACGCCTGCCCCTCGATGGGTATCCAAAAACTCTTGAATCTGCGACGAGGGGGACGTGGGTTCGTTGATGGGGAGTTGGGCAGAACCACTGGGATGGACGAGGACTTGGCTGATCAGTCCAGAGTAGGGGGTTTGAATAGTGAACGACTGCTGCCGCTGAAATCCGAACCAGTCTTCGTACTGGGCGATCGCACGGTTGAGATCGCCTTGAGCCACATTAAGCACTACATGATCGATGGCGGAAATGGGCGATTGCCGAGGGGCTGGAGACGCCCAACCGATCGGAAAACCTGCACCAACCCCAACCGTTAGGGGACACAAAGGCGTGACACCGCGTCGTTCTACCAGGGTATGGCGCAGATCCCCCCAACCTTGATACTGCACCCACCGGAGTTGACCAGCCGCTGAGGTATGGGTTTGCAAGGGATACCGAAGTTGGGCACCATGAGCCTGGGCATGGGCGATCGCGGCATCTAAATCCTGAACTTGAAAGGCGACATCAACCACTCCCATCGGATGCTGGCGTCGGTAATCCGCAAAAGGACTGCGATCGCTCAACGGGGTAACCAGCACCAGACAGACGGCATCCCCGCAAACCACCGCAATCTGGGTGTGATCCACAGTCCCGTCCCATGGGATCTGAAGCTGAAACCATCGCGCAAACCTGTCTGCCCAGACCAGAGCATCATCTACACAAAACTGAATGTGATCGATGTTCATTGTGCCCTGTTCCTAAACCACCTCCCATCCCATGCAGTTTAACAAAGCTATCGTCTGCTCAACATCTGCGCTCAGATAGGTTACCAATAGAGCAGTGATCATTGAAGGAGATGGGTTTAGAAATTCCGAAAAGCCCGATGGACGCCGCTGATCTTTCCGGCAAAATCGGGAATCCTAACGAATAGTTGTCATAGGTGATGACTCAGTAGTGACCACACAACAGCGTTCAACAGACATGGGCAAGGATCAACAGAACTTTCGCGGCATTTGGGCAGGGCTTCGTTCCGAGCGAGGACGCTTGCTTGCGCTGATGGTGGCCTGGGTCGTGCCCTTTTTGATCGTGGTGACGCCATTGGCACCCACCTCCATTGGGATTTGGGCGAATTTTGGCAGATAGACTCAACCAGACAAATCCTGATTCAGACAGCAGCGTGGGCGGCATCTCCTCCTCTCCAAGACCTGTTGAAACATCCTGACTGGACTGTTGAATGCTCCAGGAGAATTGATCGTCCAGGTAAGGTATGGGAAACATCAGAACCGATTTGGATTGAGCGGCTGGAGCGCGACTTCTATTTTGTCCGTAAGGCGATCGCCCCGTCTACCCATGCCGAATCCAACGGAATGTCCAACTCTCTGGTTTAACCACAGCTCTTACCCGAATTCTCGAAGCCCCCATCTACCGCAAGGATGCGTTATGAATCCGTCCGATATCCACATTCTGGTCATTGATGATGAAGCCCCTACCCGCTTACTAATTTCCCGGCAACTTCAACGGGAAGGATACCAAGTGGCGATCGCCAGCAGTGGCAGCGAAGGATTGGACTATTTGAATCAGCATTGGGTCAATGTCATTTTTCTAGACTTGCTCATGCCGGGATTATCGGGATACCAGGTTTTAGAACACTTGAAAGCCGATCCCAGCCTTGCGTCTATTTCGGTCATTATCGTATCGGCCATTGATGATCTCAAAGACATCATTCGCTGTTTGGATATGGGCGCGGATGACTACATTCTCAAGCCTGTAAATCCGCTATTGCTCAATATTCGGCTGCATACCTGTCTAGAACGGCAATGGCTCCGGCAGCAGGAACAGCGCTATCTCTACCAACTGCGTGCCGAGCGAGACAGTGCCGAACGGGCAAACCGCGCCCGCAGCGCATTCCTCGCCAACATGAGTCACGAACTCCGGACTCCTCTCAACGCGGTGATTGGCTACACCGATATCTTGCAGGATGAATTTGAAGATGAGGGACACAGCAAGTATTTAAGTGATTTAGCCAAGATCCGCAGTGCTAGCCAGCATCTACTCAATCTCATTGGCGATATCCTCGATATTTCCAAACTGGAGTCCGATCAGATGGAGGTTAGCCTGGAGTCCTTTGTACTGGGATCTTTCGTGGAGCAGGTGTGGTCGGAGGTGCGATCGCTCGCGAATCTGAATCAAAATACGTTGTCTTTAGATCTCAACGTACCTGAAGACACGCCGCTCTATAGCGATCGCGGCAAGCTTCGGCAAATTTTACTCAATGTGCTGAATAATGCCTTGAAATTCACCACCCAGGGTACGATTCAATTCATCATCGATTGGGATGAGCGATCGCCCAGTCAAACCTGGCTAAGGTTCAAAGTGATCGACACTGGCATTGGCATTCCCCCCGAACAGCAGGAGCGCATTTTTGAACCCTTTACCCAGGTAGACGACTCCAGCACTCGCGTCTACGGCGGCACGGGGTTAGGACTAGCCATTTGCCATCGCCTAAGCCAACTGCTAGGCGGCGACATTCACCTCGCCAGCACCGTCAATAAGGGTACAACCATCACCCTGCGATTGCCCACCCAGATTACATCCGATGAGGCGATCGCCTCCCGCTATACTCCTCGAACGGCAGGCTTATCCCACGCAAACCAGGATTTGGTGATTGTGATTGATGGCGATCGCACCGTGCGGGATTGGATGGTGGAACAGTTAAATCAAGAGGGCTATCGCGTGGTCACCAGTTGGTCGGGGCAAGATGGAATCCGCCTGATCCGGGAACTGCATCCCTCGATCGTTTGGTTAGGGAGTTCCTTACCCGACGGCAGCAGTTGGGCCACCCTCAAAGCACTTAAGGATGATCCCTGGTTAATGAATATTCCCGTAGTGCTGCATTCCCTGAGCATCGAAGCGGGCGCATCTACCCTCCACGGGCAGGTTCTCGGAGCTTGCCATATGCTAACCAAACCGGAACACTACCCCCACATTTTGAGGCTGCTAGCGCCCTACGTCAGCGATCCCAAAACCCAGTCTGTCTTACTGGTTCAGCCCCCCTGCCCCGCACGGGATATGCTGGAGCGCTTACTGATTCGCCACGGATGGACGATTCACACAACGCCCACCCTGGCAGAGACGATCGCCGCCGTGCAGCAGGAATCCCCGACCGCCATCATCCTAGATCCGCTCATGGTCGATTCCAGCAACGTTGAGCGTTGGGCATCGCTCCAGGCGCGATCGCCCCAAATTCCGATCCTTTATGTCTGGACTCAAGATATCCCTTGGCTCGATGAAGGGGATCAGGTTTTTGGATCGTTGGCCCATGCACCGGATACTCTAATCGATTCCAGCCCTAATCATGCCTCGATTGCCTCCCATCTGCAAGCTTTAACCCGCACATACGGTTAGTTCTATTTTTAATTCCTGTCATCGTTTGCCTCACCCTGCGGAGCCTTGTTGTATGAACCTACGGACTCGAATTCTAACGATTGTGATGTTGCTGCTTTCGGCTAGTGTGCTCACCACAGCAACGCTGTTAGCCATGGGCGCACGTCAATCCATTTTGAATCAGGCCGAGGCCGATGGGGTCTTGATTGCTCAGTTTCTGGCACGGATGGTGCGCTTTAGCCGAGATGTGCAAACTAACCTCGATCAAGATCTAGGGGAACAAACGGTGGGACAGGCGATGATCACGAGCCAGTTTGTGGCGATCGCAGAACAAGCCGGACTCTCGCCTGAAGAAATTACCGAGCGCTTAAAGCTCATTGCCGATCAAACGGTCATTGATGAGTTTTGGATTACCGATTCCAACGGTTACGCCTACATCCATAACGTGCCGGGTATTGAATTTACCTTTAGTCCAGATCCGGCCAAACAGCCCCAAGCTAGCGCATTTTGGCAGTTGCTTACGGGTGAAAAACAGGTGATCATCCAGGATACACGCATGCGCGAAATCGACGATCGCCTCTTTAAGTACGTAGGTGTGGCCGGGGTCGATCAGCCGCGCATTGTTCAGGTAGGCTACGAAGCGCAGTTAATCCAGGACATTCAGCAGCAGATTGGCCTCTCGCGCCTGACCAACGAACTCATTAACCAAGGGTCGATTGTGGCCGTTCGGATTGTGGATCAAGACCTGACGAACCTCGCTCGCAGCGTTAGTGCCGGAGCAGGTCTTTCTGACCTCGACACCCCCAAAGATCGCGCCAATTTGGAAACGGCGATCGCCCAAAACACCACCATTAGCTATCTCGATGACCGCTA
>JACYMB010000081.1 GCA_015272205.1 Synechococcales cyanobacterium T60_A2020_003
TACCAGGACACTCTCAAGGCGAACCTGACCGTTTTTCTAATCATGCAACAAAGCCTGTTCGATCCTTTGTTCAGGAATCCACAAACCATTAACCCCGCGTCCATTTAGAGTTCCATTTAGCGCCCATGAATCCATCCGGGAGACTGTCCGTGAAGCCTTGGCGATCGCTCCGTCATCGCCTCTGGCGCTACAGTTGCATTGCGATGTGTACCGTAGTTTTGATCATTGGACTGTTCCCATCCGCCAGTATCGCCCAAACCGCTCCCGGACAAGTCTCGACATGGGCTCCTGTGGTGCTGGATGGTCAAGTGCTGTTTAAGGTTCACGACCTCAGCAATTTAAGTGCCGAACAGCGGGCAGCCAGTATCAACGCTTCGATCCAGAAAGAGGCCGAATCCAGCGAGCAAACCAGCGTCGTTGTGGTCACTGAAAGCGGCTATGTTGTACTGCAAGGCTATCCCAGTGAACACAATCTGCTCACCGTCACAGAACGGGATGTAACTACGGCCACGACTCCCTATGGTCAGGCCATTATTTGGCAAGGCATTCTTCAGGATGAGATTCGGCAAGCGCAATTAGAGCGATCGCCCGAATATCTCCGCCGAGCAACGATTTACAGTGCAGTTGTGCTGGCGATCGCCGCTATGATTCACGGTCTGCTGTGGCTGATTGGACGATGGGGCAGTAAACGCATCCGGCAATGGCTCGATGCCACCCATACTCCTCTCCATTCCTGGAAAGATTCGCTACGCATTGTCTGGAAATTAGCGTTTCTAGGGCTAGAACTGGGGTTATGGGCAGCGGTTTTGCTCTACGTTACCGATCTGTTCCCCGAAACCCGCATGGCGCGATACCGTCTGTGGGGGTTTCTCAACGCCCGGATCATTACCCTCGGAACCAGCAACTACTCTGCCCTAAATCTACTACTGCTGCTCGGGTTAACCGCTGGCTTGTGGTTTGGAATTAGCACGCTCACTCGTCTATTTCGGTTCTATGTTTTACAGCCTGCGGGGGTCAACTCTCGAATTCAGGATGTGGTGGCTGTCCTGTTCCAATACGCCCTCACGTTTCTGGGGCTGATTATTCTGCTGCAAATTTGGGGCGTGGATGTTAGTTCGTTGGCGATTCTGGCGAGTGTCCTTGGGGTTGGAATTGGCTTTGGTATTCAAAACATTACCAATAACTTCATCAGCGGATTCATCATCACCTTAGAGCGTCCTATTGAGGTGGGCGACTTTGTGAATCTCGGTGAGTTGGTAGGAATTGTGGAACGGATTGGCGCACGCAGCACCGAAATTCGCACCCTGGATCAGGTGACGATCATTGTGCCCAATTCCCGTTTTTTGGAAAGCGAGGTGATCAACTGGAGTCACGGTGATCCGGTGTGCCGAATGCATTTGCCTGTGGGCGTCGCGTACGGTTCAGATGTGGATAAGGTGAAAATGGCCTTGCTGGAAGCCGCCCGTCGTCATCCTGAAGTGCTTCTACGGCCTCGCCCTGAAGTCTGGTTTCAGGGCTTTGGCGACAGTGCCCTCAATTTTGATCTGCTCGTGTGGACGGGCGATCCGAAACGGCAATTCAAGGTCAAAAGCGATGTGTATTACGAAATTGAAGCAAGCCTCAGACGACATGGGTTAGAAATTCCCTTCCCCCAGCGCGATCTCCATGTGCGATCGCCCGAACTGAGTGCCCTAGTTGACGCCCTCGCTACGCAATTCCCATCCCCAAGCGATCCCCCACCCCCACCCACCCTGCAACTCAAGGCCGCCGCCGAGCAGACAAAACCTGAAGCCGAACAGCCGCGATCGCCCGATGAGTTGCAATCTCTGATCGACGCATGGCGGAGCGAGGGAGGCGTATCAATTGGCGATCGCCAGTATCAATGCAATCTCTATCCCCAATGCTTTATTGGCAGTGAAGCGGTGGGGTGGTTAGTGGAACACTGGAACTGTACCCGCGAGGAGGCGCTTCAATGGGGGCAAGCCTTGCTGAATGCCGATGAAATTCGGGTCGTCACTGGCGACTCCAAGTTTCAAGATGGGTACTATTTTTATCGCTTCCGTGAAGATGAGGAGGCGATCGCCCAATCCTGGAACCTGAACGGTGGCTCAAACGTCGCTTCAACCGACGGTGACGTATAACCGAGCGCCAGTGCCTTCAGCCCCTAGGAGATGCATGGGATTTAATTTCTTCAAAGCATTTCAAGGTGAGACTCGTCCGCTGGGTGGACGTTATGAAATTGTTCGTCCGCTGGGTGCGGGCGGATTTGGGCAAACCTTTCTTGCCCGTGACCTCCACCTGCCCGATCATCCCCTCTGTGTGGTCAAGCAACTCAAGCCGCAGGTGAGTTCCCCCGCCCAAATGCAGATCGCTCGCCGCCTGTTCGATACCGAGGCGAAAGTCCTGTATAAGCTGGGTAGCCATAATCAAATTCCGCGTTTGCTAGCCCACTTTGAGGAACAGCAGGATTTCTACTTGGCTCAGGAACTCGTCGAGGGTCATGCCCTTAGCGAGGAACTGCGACCGGGGCAATCCTGGACGCCCGAACAGGCAGTGGCATTGCTGAGCGATTTGCTGGGTGTGCTGGCGTTCGTGCATCAGCACAACGTCATCCATCGGGATATCAAACCCTCTAACCTGATTCGACGCCATCACGATGGACGGATTGTGCTGATTGACTTTGGAGCCGTCAAACAGGTCAGCACTCAACTGATGGCCTCCAACACCGGAACCCATACCATTTCCATTGGCACCCAGGGCTACATGCCTAATGAGCAACTCTCTGGCAATCCACGCTTTAGCAGCGACATTTACGCAGTGGGAATCATTGCCATTCAAGCCCTGACAGGATGCCACCCGACGCTCCTTGCCACTGATGTGCAGACCTGTGAGGTGCAGTGGCGCGATCGCTGTTCAAACCTACCTCCCGAACTCGGCGATCTTCTTGATCACATGGTGCGCTACGACTTTCGCACCCGCTACACCTCCGCGAGCGAAGCCCTAGCTGCCGTGCAGACCCTACCGGAAGCGCTCCTCTGCGCCGCCCCCTCACCCGTCATGCCCGATGCGCAAACCCTGGGCACGATTGCGTCCGATCTCTACAATTCAACCACGCCCTGGCCTAGCAGCATTGGGGACGGTGAGCGATCGCCCTTACCCATCGAACGCACAGGCAAAACCGTAGCATTGCCGCCTCTGCCTCTGCCTGCTTCTCCATCTCAAACTAAACTCATGCCCATTGCGGGAGGTATGGCTGCCCTGATCCTAGCTGGACTTGGACTCACCATGGTTTTGCCCAATCGCGCCCCTTCAGCATCACCTCCAACCCCAACCGATGGTTCCGATCAGTCCACAAATACTCCTTCAACGCCTACGAGTTCAGCCTCACCAACACAACTAACTGCTGAAACTGAACCCAATGCTAAGAGCAGTGAGGTAGCCACCCGCCTTGAGCAAGCCGAGAAACAGCGAGTGCAAGGCAACTACCAGCCCGCCCTTAATGCCTACGACCAGGCGATCGCCCTAGATCCTGATGTTCCTGAAGCCCAGTGGGGACGCTGCTACAGCCTCAATAAGTTAGAGCGTTTTTCTGAAGCAGTTGAAGCCTGCGATGCCGCGATCGCCCTTCAGCCAAACTATGCCGACGCCTTGTGGAGTAAGGGGTATGCCCTGGAGCAGCAGCAGCAACCCCAGGCAGCGTTGGATCTGTATGATCAGGCGATCGCCCTTGACCAGTCCCATGCCGAAGCCTGGAATAACCGAGGGACAGCCTTGTTCCAGTTGGGACAGATTGAGGATGCCTACACTGCCTTTGACCGTGCCGTTCAAATCAACGCCGACTTTTCGGAAGCCTGGAGTAACCGGGCGGCGGCGCTGTGGGAAAAAGGCCAGTACGATGCGGCCTTGGAATCTATTAACCGAGCGTTAGAGGCAGACCCCAAAAATGCGATCGCCCAAAGCCTGCAACAGCAGATGCGAAATAAGCTGGGACAGTAAAAAGCCGCGTCTAGACATCCTATACTAAGGGCTTGGTTAGCGACACAGACGAGACATGGGAGATCCTTCACCGCACGAGTATACAGTTCGGCTAGGACGCTGGTTTAGCCTCAGCCTCAGCCGTGGCGTTCTGATTGCCGCCATCCTATTTTGGGTGATTTTGGTAGCCGTCGTGCTCCATCGTCACTACGCTATGTATCCTTCCTATACCTCCTTTGATCAGGGGATCTTTAACCAACTGTTTTGGAATGGAGTCCACGGGGGCAATATCTTCCAAAGCTCTCTGTCTTCAACCTTGTCCACTCCGGTCGTCAAGGATGGGCAGGTTCCAGAGGTGTTCTACCATCGGCTGGGACAACACTTCACCCCCTCCCTCTTACTCTGGCACCCGATTTACTGGCTGTTTCCTTCCCCCATCACCCTGTACATTTTGCTAGTCACGCTGATTGCGATCGCCGGACTGCTGCTCTACCGTCTGGCTCGGATTTATCTGGATGTGCCGCTAGCGACGATAGTGGCAGGGGGTTACTACGCTGCGAATGCGGTGATTGGGCCAAGCGTGGGAAACTTCCATGATTTTTCGCAAATTCCGCTGTTTATCTTCAGCCTACTCATTGCCCTAGAAAAGCGGTGCTGGTGGCTATTTTGGCTAATGGCGGCCTTAATTCTGCTAGTTCGGGAAGATTCCGGCATTATTTTGTTCAGCATTGGGTTTTACTTACTAGCCAGTCGTCGCTTTCCGCGATTGGGCTTGGCAGTGTGTGCCGCGAGTTTTGGCTATGTGCTGCTGGTCACGAACGTGTTTATGCCGATGTTCTCGGAAGACATTTCGCGGCGGTTCATGATGGAACAGTTTGGGCAGTACGTCGATGGCAAAGAAGCCTCTACCGTCCAGGTCATTTTGGGCATTCTCTCCAATCCGCTCCGAGTTCTGTACGATTTAGTGACTCCGTTAGGCGAAACCATCCAATATCTGCTGGGACAATGGTTGCCGTTTATGTTTGTGCCTGCGATATCGCCATCGGCCTGGGCATTGATTGCCTGTCCCCTGCTGCAAACCCTCCTCCGCAAAGATCCGATCGCCCTCTCGATCAACTTACGCTATGCACTGACCCTGGTTCCGGGGCTTTGTTACGGCACGATTCTCTGGTGGTCGGCGCATCCCCTCGCCTGGAAGCCGCGACTGCGCTATGTCTGGATTACCTGCCTCACCCTCTCCATCCTGTTCACGATTACGTCAAACCCCAATCGTTCCCTGTCTTGGCTGATTCCTGACTCGATTAGTCCTCGTGTGTACTTAGCGCCCGCCGCCCAATGGCACCATGCAGGCATCATCCGTTCCTTTATGGCTCAGATTCCGCCTGATGCCAGCGTTTCAACCACAAGCCATATTGTGCCGCACCTCTCCAGCCGCCGCGAGATTGTGCGGTTCCCCGAATTGCAGCTCCGTACCGATGACCAAGAGGTGATTCAAGTAGAGTATGTGCTGCTGGACATGAAGCAACCGCAGCAGTTTCAAGCGGTATTCCCCGATGAGCGCGATCGCCTAGACGCGATGCTGAAGGGAGCCAGCCGCATTGCCGATCGCGACTATGGGGTGATGGGATTTGCCGATGGCGTACTTTTTTTGCAGCGTGGGCAACCCTCAAATAGTGGAGCGTTTGACGAGTGGAAAACCTTCCAACGCGCATTAAAGCGGAATTCCTAGCGGGATCAGCTTCAATCGTCTT
Source organism: Synechococcales cyanobacterium T60_A2020_003 (assembly GCA_015272205.1). Taxonomy (NCBI): domain Bacteria; kingdom Bacillati; phylum Cyanobacteriota; class Cyanophyceae; order Synechococcales; species Synechococcales cyanobacterium T60_A2020_003. The sequence continues at coordinate 5,727 of JACYMB010000081.1, forward strand.
CTGGCGGCTGGGCGATCGCCCGCATATCTTCTTCTAACTCCTGGAGTTTTTGCTGAGCCAGGTTTACCAAATCTTTCACTTGTTGGGGTTCGGAGTTTTCAGCGGCCTCAATGGCGTCACTGAGCAAATCCCAGACCAGCATAAATCCAACGATAAGGGAACTGTTCATAGATGAGGGTGAGGGAGATATCCACAGAAAACACAATATAAAACATTAGACGTTAAGAAACCGTAATACCAACTTTGAGTTTTGTTCGCGTTCGCGGAGCCTGTGCCTTTCCCATCAGGGGACTGCGCCCCCTGTGCCCCATCTATACTGTGCCCCATCTATAACAAATAATCTCAGTAGATCACAAACCTTGTTTGGATTCCCCCTACCCTGCCAGCCGCCTTAAGAAAGGGGGGAACCGAGCCAAAGATAGCTTGAAGTCCCCCTTGGAAAGGGGAATTTAGAGGGATCAAAGCCAGGATTCATTGTGAAATACGCCTATTTTCGATCTACTGAATCTAGGAATGGGTATTAGAGATTCAGCCATTCTGCGGACTGTTTTCAGCAGAGTCGTGTTGAACCCTACGAAAACAATATGGGATAGTATAGTAATGTTTAGTTCAATGAAGAAATAAGAGATATCGATGCTGCCGACTGTAACTTGTGAGGAACTGGTAAGCCCATTCAGTTTCTACTTTGAAGACCAGATTCATCAGGGCATGACACATTGGGGGAAACTCTATTTTCAAGTACAGACTTACAGCGAGACCCAGCGAGATAAAGCCTATGAATTGGCGCTTCACCTCTCGCAGCAGGGGGTTTCGAGTGTGATTACTGTTTCTTCAGTCATGCAGCCAACCTGTTATCGTGTTTGGGTAGATTTAAGTGCAGCAAAGGCTGTAGGGAACATGCAAGCCGTGGCCGAAGCTGCATAAGTCACTGCAGCCATCCATAAGATATTGCGAGATTATAGACGGATGGGAGTACTCCCATCCGATTTTTATAGCGTTTAGCCGTATGACTTCTCGAAAATCCCCGCAGCAACGCTCTCAACCCGCGATCGCCCAGATCACCAAACTTGGACAATCGGGACAATTTGCCGAGGCGATCGCCCTGTGTCAGGCCACGCTCCAACAAGACCCGAACTCCCCTCCCATTCTGCACCTTTTAGGACTAGCACTGCTTCAAAGCGGGCAACCGCAGCAGGCATTGGCAGTACTCCAACAGGCGATCGCCCTTGCGCCAGAGGTGCCTGAATTTCAGAATCATTTGGGGGTCGTCCTCTGCCAGTTGGGGCAATGGGAGGCTGGGATCAAGGCCTATCAGCGGGCGATCGCCCTTGCCCCCAATGCCATCGACACGCGGTTTAATCTGGGCTTAGCCCTTCAGAAACAGCAGCAATTCGAAGCCGCGATCGCCGAGTATCAGCAGGTGATTGAACTCAACCCACGCTATGCCGCCGCCCACTACCAGCAGGGAAACTGTTGGCAACAACTTGGCCGTTGGCAACGGGCGATCGCGGCCTATCACATCGCGCTGGAGTGCCAGTCTCCCTACCCCGAAGCGCAGTATAACTTGGGGGTTGCCTTTTATGCCTTGGGCGATCGCGAGGCGGCTCAGCGCTGTTATGACCAGGCATTGCGCGATCGCCCCCAATATGTCGAAGCCTTAAATGCCCTTGGAACGTTGCTTCATGATCGGGGTCAGGCACGAGCGGCCATTGAGCAGTATCAACAGGTTCTCCGCCTCCAACCTAACTATGTGCCTGCGCTGTTCAATCTGGCAAACGTGCAGCAACGCTTAGAACAGTACGACCCTGCCTACGAAACCTATCACCGCATTCTAGAGTTAGACCCCCACCATCCCAAAGCCTTAGATGGACTGGTTGGCATTGTGCGGAAAACGGCACGCTGGAATGAGTTGGCGGGTCTAGAGTCCCGTCTTTGGCAGGTTGTGACCGAACGCTTAGCCTTGGGGACAGACGTTGAGGTGTCTCCTTACAGCAGTTTGTTTATGCCCCTGGGTGCGGCACAGCAACGGGCAATCGCTGAACGCCATGCCACTACCCTCGTTCGCAAATTGGGCGATCGCCTCTCTCTCTTAGATTTGGGTGGGAGCCAGCCATCCCCGACCGATCGCATCCGGCTGGGCTATGTCTCCGGTGATTTTCGCCATCATGCCGTTGCCCAACTGATGCTGCGGTTGTTTGAACTGCACGATCGCCAACAGTTTGAAGTTTTTGCCTATTCCCTTGGCCCGGACGATGACAGTGCCTATCGCCAGAAACTCATGGCGGATTGCGATCGCTTTTTAGATATGCGAGGTCAGACCCTAGAGGCGATCGCTCACCAGATTCGGGCAGATGGAATCCAGATTTTGATCGATCTAGCCGGGTATACCGAGCACGCCTGCCCAGAACTCTTTGCCTTCCGGCCTGCGCCTATTCAGATCACCTACTTGGGCTATCCCGGCACTCTTGGTGCAGACTATATCGACTATATCGTGACCGATCTCGTCGTAACGCCTCCCCCTCTGGCACATACCCTAACCGAGCAATGTCTCTATCTGCCCTACTCCTACCAAATCAACAACAATCAGCAGTTCCGTCCTGACCCTTCCCAAACCCGCCAATCTCTACGAGAACAGGCGGGCTTACCCAAAGATGCCGTTGTCTTTTGCTGCTTCAACAAACTGGAAAAAATAGAGCCGACGATCTTTTCTATCTGGATGTCGATTTTGCAGCAAGTTCCAGCGAGTGTACTGTGGCTGTTGTCCAGTGATCCAGTCATCGATGATCGGGTGCGGGCGATCGCCTCCAGTCACGGTATTGATCCAACCCGCCTATACTTTGCGCCACGCACATCTAAAGAGGAGCACATTACCCGCCACCGCGCCGCCGATCTCTTTCTAGATACTCGCTACTACAACGCCCACACCACCGCCAGCGACGCTCTTTGGGCAGGACTCCCCCTCATCACCCCAGCCGGAGAAACCTTTGCCTCGCGGGTGGCAGCCAGTCTACTCTATGCCGTGCAGTTACCGCAGTTAGTGACGGAAACCCTTCAGGAGTATGAAGATCTGGCCATCTATTTAGCGACCCATTCCGATGAATTGCAGCAGTATCAAGCCCATCTCGACATCCACCGTTTAGATCTACCTCTATTTGACACGCCCCAAACGGTTCGGCACTTGGAACAAGTCTATCTTCTAGCCTGGAACCATCATTGCACCGGACAGCCACCGACCCACCTCCAGGTAAAACTTCCCAGCACCAATGTGTCCACTCCAGGATCTGCGCCCGCAGTGATATCGCAACCCTCCCTGTTACCCACGGTTAATGCTGAAACGAATTTAGACGAAAATCCCGGAGAACCCGTATCCTGCCAAGCCGATGAAGGATTTCAGCACTGGCTGCGTCTATCCGGAGGAGCGATCGCCGTCACCACCTATCAGGCCGGAAAAGTGCTGATGGTGGGCTGGAATGGACAACAGGTAACAATGCTGTTGCGGCAGTTTTCAAAACCGATGGGGATGGCGGTGATGGGCGATCGCATTGCCCTGGCGACCCAGCATGAAGTCGTTCTCTTTGCCAATGCCAAGCCTCTCGCTCACGACTATTTGGAACAGCAGCCCGGACGATACGACACCCTCTATCTCCCGCGAGCCGCTTACTACACAGGCGATCTCAATATCCACGATATGAGCTTTGGACAGGGACGATTGTGGATGGTGAACACTCGCTTTTCCTGTTTGGCCTCCCTCAGCACCGACTATAGTTTTGTCCCCGAATGGCGACCCTCCTTTATTTCAGACCTGGCACCGGAGGATCGCTGTCATCTCAATGGGTTAGCGATGGTGGGCGATCGCCCCAAATACGTCACCGCTCTAGGCGAAACGAACGAAGTAGGGGGATGGCGGGAGAACAAAGCTAAAGGTGGAATCGTGATCGACGTGGACACCAACGAAGTTATCCACCGGGGACTCTCGATGCCCCACTCGCCGCAGTGGTATGAAGGGGCGCTGTGGGTGCTGAATTCGGGAGTCGGGGAACTATGCCGCATTGATGTCCAAAAGGGCGATCGCACCGTCATTTGCGCGTTACCGGGCTTCGGGCGCGGACTTTGCTTTGTGGGGGACTACGCTCTCATGGGTCTATGTCAAATTCGGGAACGACATATTTTTGGTGGATTGCCTGTCCAAGAGCGATTTGCCCAACTGCTGTGCGGGGTTGCCATTGTCAATATCCGCACAGGTGATCAGGTGGGGTTACTCAAGTTTGATAGCGGGTGTCGCGAGCTCTATGACGTGAAATTTTTGCCGGGAATGCTCCGCCCCACCATTTTGAACCTCGACAAACCTGCGGTGCGAGAAGCCTTTACCGCGCCAGAGGTCGCCTACTGGTTGCGTCCCTCTAACTTGATTCACGATGATCCGACAATGTTTGGTTAGCTCCAGCGATCGCCATCAAAATGGGCGCGAAAACGGCGGATTTTGATGCCATGGTAGACATTCAAACTCTCTTCGGTAGAGGAGTTCGTACCCATCAGCAATTTCATAGCGCTAGCCATATCGGTTAGGACATTTTGGTGGGACGACTTCGCCGCCCCACCCAAATGTCCATGTCCTAAGCTAGCTGGCAACAGCTATAACAGCGAAAACGATGGCGTACAGATGGATGCCATACACCATCATTGGATTGACCAAACGGTCTTGAGCCTATAGTTTCTCAATCTCTTCAAACGGTTCCGAGCCTAGCGGACTCGGTGTCCAACCTTGGATATTGGTACGCTTTGCCAACAACGGTTGGGAATGGATGATGGGAAGTCGCACTGCTTCTTCAAAGACGAGGCGATCGACCTCTGCATAAAGCTGTTTGCGAACCTCCATATCGCCTTCAGCACGAGCCTGATCGAGCAGTTCAAAGACTTTCTCGTTTTTCCAGTCGCCGAGATCGCTAGTTGCACCGGGGCCAAAGTGAGCATACAGGAAGTTATCGGGATCACCATAGTCTCCTGTCCATCCCAACATAAAGGATTGGAATCCGGGGGGCGTGTTGCGATCGTCCAGATAGGCTCCCCAGTCCTTCGTTTGGAGCGTTACAGTGACACCGATTTCACTCAGTTCGGCAGCAAAGGCTTCTGCAATCGGTTTCGGGTTGGGAAAGTAGGGACGGCTCACGGGCATATACCAAAGTTCTAGCGGGAAACCGTCCGGATAGCCTGCGGCTGCAAGGAGTTGCTTGGCCTTTTCAGGATCGTAGGCGTAGTCTTCTAATCCTGTCGCTTGAAACTCTTTTATCGACGGTGGCGTGAAGTGGGGATCGGTTTCCCCTAGGCCACTCCAGAAGGCTTTGACGATTTCCTCTTTATTGATGGCATGGGCGATCGCCCGTCGCACTTCAATCCCTGCGGGTCGATTCCCCGCCGCTCTGCGGCGTAAAATGCCAGGATGA
>JACYMB010000082.1 GCA_015272205.1 Synechococcales cyanobacterium T60_A2020_003
AGAGCGATCTGGGGAAGCCCGCGCTCTACCCGATAGGGTGAGCGTCGGGAGGATGTCACTCCGTCGGCACCTGACTTAGCCGTGTTCGTGTTACCCACTCGCTACTGACCCACATGGAGAATCATCATGCCCAAGTTTGAACCTTATACCCTGCACATGCAAATTAACCGCATGTTTGAGGAAGGCCAGTCTTTCTTTGCCTTAACCAAGGTGCAAGATTGGCTGCGAGAGCGTAAAGAAGATCCCAACAACTACGAGATTCTGTTTCACGAACGTCCAGCAGAACCGGGGTCTGATGCCGTCAAAATTATCGAAATTGAATTGCAGCGACGGGATGGCCAGCCTGTTGATCCGTGGCTCCAGCAAGAAGTCAATCGCCACGAGTAGGGCTAAAAACCGCCTTTGTACATCATTCTTCAGATGCGTACGTCCGTTAAGGATTGGAAAACGAAGAAGTTTGTGGCAGAATCAACCCAGACTTTACGTTGCGAAGAAGAATCCCCTAGGTCAGGCTTTTTGCAGATGCTTAGATCGAAACCTCAAATCAAGAATTGTCCATCCCGACCATCGCCCCGACGTGCCCTAGCGGCGATCGCCTCTGTAGCCTTAACCACAGGAGCGCTGTACGTCGGGTTGCCAGCGACAGAGGCTGAAGCCAACTTCTGGTGGATCAACACCAACGAATATAAACGGTGCGCGGCAGATCTAGATGGCCTGGAACTCACGGATGAAGCGATCGCTGAAGCCTGTGCTTCTGCCCTGCATCCCAATGAGCTATCGAACTGCGTAGTTCGCATTGATCGGGAAACAACCGTAACGGCAGAAGCGGCTCTGGCAGGCTGTAAGCGCGATCGCCGTCCTGAAAATTTAGCCGTGTGCGTCGTTGATATTGATCGCATTGGCAGCAATCTTGGGGATGCCGCTCTGGACTACTGCCGTCGGAGTTTGCTGCCTTTGGCCTTTGCTGACTGTGTGACGGGTCTGGATAGTGAGATAGCCTCCATTGAGCCACTGCCTGCGATGGATATCTGCATCGCCGCAGACGATCGCCCGGTGGAATATTTACCTGACTTTGTTTATCTGCAGCCACCTATCAACATTCCGGCAACCCCGGCTCCCTACGAACCTCAGCTCTCTCCCTCCACTACGATTACCCCCATGCAGCCTGCCGAGCCTGCACCCCAGACCCAGCCTGTACCTGCTCTGTTCTAGAGAGGAGAGTGCTTAGAAAAAATAAAAGCCGCGCATTGCGCGGCTTTTTAAGGGTTGAATGAACCGATTGCGGCAAATCCTAGCGATTTTCGTCCATCCACTGATCGACTTCGCGGCTACAGTTACGCTCCTTATTCTCGGCTCGTCCCTGGGCACGGCAGCGCTCCCAGGCAATCTGCTCTACGGAGTTATCGGGAAGTTGGCTTTGCCGTGCGAGGGCTTGATCAAAGAAGGTTAGGCTTTCTTGATCCTTTTCCTGCTGGACTAGGATCTGAGCTTTTAAGTACAGCAACTCCGGGTTATTTGGCGCAGCGGCGATCGCCCGATCAACGGCATCCATCGCTTGGTCCTGTTCATCCAGGTCGCGGTAGGCGATCGCAATGCCCCGTTCCGACAGATACTCCGGCGCGGCGTAGGACTCAAATCGTTCAATGGCCTGATTGGGATCGGCAAACGGCAGGTTCACCGCCAGCATTAAGTCCATGTAGCCTTTGATCAGATTCAATTCTGGATCGGCAGCATTGACCTTTTCAGCGGCGTTCATATAGCTAAACACCTGCTGCAACTTTTGCAGGGCTGTGGGTGTACCCCGTACAGTGCCTTCCTCTAGCAGTGCGTGGGCACCTTGCAGGAAGTTGCCCACCGCCATGTAAAGATTGCCCCGCAGAGGATCGGAATCCAAGAGCGCTTCGGCGGAGGATAGGGTGAGGTTGGCGTTTTCCTCCAAACGATCATAGTCTTCATCCGTAAAGGCGAGGGCACTCTGCATCGCGTAGGCCATGGGGTCGGTCGCCGTTCCCTGATCCAGCAATTCCTGAGCTTTAACGTAATCCCCCTCTTGGAACATGGCGCGGAATACGGCTTCCGTTTGGTCATCAATGTTACGGGGATTGCTGCTGCGGAAGGGATCGGCCGCAAATGCAGGATTGGACAACACTCCAAGGGCGATCGCCAAACTCATCGTGACGAAAGGTTTTAAATAGTTTTTCATCGGTGACATGGACTCAACTCACACAATCAACGCATACGAGTAGCTTGACTCAGAGGGAGAGGTGAAGGTGCCAGCTACCCTAATTAAAATCATCAGTCTTCATCTTACTCACTCCGTTGCCTGATTGGGTTGCTCCGGTAAGTTGTGAACTTTTGCAGGGTCGCGTTACGTTACGATCTGCGGCGGGAATCCTGAAGAATGGGAGAACGCTTGGATGAATGACCTATGGGGCGATCGCCACTTCGCCACCCCGATTTTGAACATCGGTCATGATCCCAAACCACCCAAGCGCACGGGGCACTATCGCTAATTCTGAGACGCATTTATCCGTTTGCCGGAGCACAACTCATGAGTGATTTATTCAAAGGTTTTGAACAACTGCTGGAACTTGCCAAGCTACTGGAAGAAAAGGCCGAAAGTGGGGAACTGAAAACCAATGTCCAGATCAATACCAGTCCCCTGAGCAGCATTCCCCGCAGTCGCCCCGACATTGGCACCAGCTGGATTCGGACGAATAGTCCCAAAACTGAACCGTCGCCGAACCGTTCTGAGCCGGACAATGTGATCATTCCCCCCCCTCCGGCAGGTTCGGGCGACGACTCGGATGAGAGCAGCGGGTCGTTAGATAATGTATCTCTGAAAGACGTAGGTGGATTGGCGGACGTGCTGCGGGAGTTGCGGGAACTGGTGGAAATTCCGCTGAAACGTCCCGATTTGCTAAAAAAATTAGGTTTAGAACCACCCAGAGGCGTGCTGCTGATTGGCCCACTGGGAACGGGGAAAACCCTGACTGCCCGTGCCCTAGCCGATGAGCTGGGCGCAAACTATATTGCGATCGTTGGCCCTGAAGTGATGGGCAAATACTACGGGGAAGCTGAATCGCGCCTCCGCAGCATTTTTGAAAAGGCCAGCAAGTCGGCTCCCTGTCTGGTGTTTATTGACGAGATTGACAGCCTTGCCCCCGATCGCTCGAAAGTAGAAGGGGAGGTGGAGAAACGCTTAGTTGCCCAGCTTTTGAGTTTGATGGATGGCTTTGCCAAGACGAATGGCGTGATTGTGCTGGCAGCCACCAACCGACCCGACCACCTCGATCCCGCCCTGCGGCGTCCGGGACGGTTTGACCGCGAAGTTCACTTCCGTGTGCCCGATCGGGATGGTCGCCTAGAGATTTTGACTATCCTAACCCGCGATATGCCCTTAGAGGATGTGGACTTGGGGGCGATCGCCGATCTCTGTGTGGGGTTAGTGGGTGCCGATCTGAAAGCCATCTGTCAAAAAGCGGCCTACAGCGCTCTGCGGCGGCAGGTGTCGTCCCTATCTGCCCCGATCCCCGATAATCTCACGATCGCCCACTCTGACTTTCTCCAGGCCATCAAAGAAGTCAAGCCAGCGGTATTGCGATCGGTGGAGGTGGAATCGCCCCATATCGACTGGGCAGACATCGGTGGCCTCGATACGGTGAAACAAACGCTCCAGGAATCGGTGGAAGGGGTGTTACTCTATCCCGAACTTTACGAGCAGACGAAAGCTAAAGCACCTAAGGGCATCCTCCTCTGGGGGCCTCCAGGTACGGGTAAGACTCTGCTGGCAAAAGCGGTGGCGTCTCAGGCGCGAGCAAACTTTATTGCGGTGAACGGCCCTGAATTGCTGTCTCGGTGGGTTGGTGCAGCGGAACAGGCCGTCCGCGAACTGTTCACCAAGGCGCGGCAGGCGGCTCCCTGCGTGGTGTTTGTGGATGAAATTGATACCCTAGCTCCGGCACGGGGTAAGTTTGTGGGGGATTCGGGGGTGAGTGATCGCGTCGTGGGTCAACTCTTAACCGAACTGGACGGACTGCACGCCTGCCCAAATGTGATCCTGGTAGGAGCCACCAACCGACCTGATGCTCTCGATCCCGCCTTGCTCCGAGCTGGACGCCTCGACATTCAGCTTAAGGTAGACCTACCCGACGAGGATGGACGGTTGGCGATCCTCACGGTTCACAATCAGGATCGTCCGCTCAGGGATGTTGATCTGGCAATCTGGGCAGCCCAAACGGAAGGGTGGAACGGAGCAGATCTCTCGCTACTCAGCAATCAGGCTGCTCTGGAAGCGATTCGTCGCTACCGTGCCGGAGACCAAACCGATCCCACCACCATCGAAATCACGAACCTGGATTTCGAACTTGCCCATCAGGCATTGGTGCTGCAAAAACAGTCGATCTAACCTGACTGATAATGGAGTTGGGATGTATTGCACAACTCCATCACCTCATCACCCCATGACCTCTCCACCTCTTCACCCCATCCCTACATCGACGCCTCCAAAACAGCCTCCGGCACTGGGCCATGCTTCTGGGCGATCGCCGCTTCTACGACACCCAAAAACAGCGGATGGGGCTTACTAGGGCGAGACTGGAATTCAGGATGGAACTGAGTTGCAATGAAATAGGGATGATCCGGCAGTTCCACAATTTCCACCAAGCGACCATCAGGGGACGTACCGCTGATTTGATAACCGCTTTCGATAAACAGATTGCGATAGGCGTTGTTGAACTCATAGCGGTGACGATGCCGTTCGTACACGACCTCTTGCTGATACATCCGGTCTGCGAGGGAATTGGGGGCAATCCGACAGGGGTACAGCCCTAGGCGCATCGTGCCGCCCAGATCTACCACGTCTTGCTGTTCGGGTAGGAGGTGGATCACGGGATTGGGCGTATGCTCATCAAACTCAGCGCTGTTCGCGTCTAGATGGGCTACGTTTTGCGCCCATTCAATCACGGAACACTGCATTCCCAAACACAGCCCCAGGAAGGGAATGCGCTGTTCACGGGCATAGCGGATTGCCAGCACCTTGCCCTCAATCCCGCGATTGCCAAAACCACCAGGGACAACAATGCCATCAATGCCGCCCAGGATCGTGTGAACTGATTCCGGGATAATGTCCTCCGAGTTGATCCAGCGGATGTTGAGACTGGCTCCACTGGCGATCGCCGCATGGCGCAAGGCTTCCACAACGGAGAGATAGGCATCGTTCAACCGCACATATTTCCCAACGATCGCCATTTCTAATGGTCGTCCGGGTTGATACATGCGCTCGACGAGGGTTTGCCACTGGCTGAGGTTGGGTTCCCGTTGGGGCAGGTGCAGTAAATCTAAAACTTGGTGGGCTAAGCCCTCCTGTTCCAACACCAGCGGCACTTCGTAAATGCTGCCCGCATCCTGGGAGGTAATCACGCACTCCACAGGCACATCGCAGAATTCGGAAAGCTTATCTTTTAACCCAGGTTGAAGGGCGCGATCGCACCGACAGATTAGGATATCGGGCTGGATACCAATAGAGCGCAGTTCCTTAACCGAGTGCTGGGTGGGCTTGGTTTTCATCTCTCCCGCCGCCGCAATCCAGGGCAGGAGGGTAACGTGCATGTACAGCACATCTTTGCGTCCCACGGCTTTGCGGAACTGGCGAATCGCTTCCAAAAATGGCAAAGACTCAATATCTCCCACCGTGCCGCCAATTTCCGTGATCACGACATCGGGATTGGTGTTGTGCGCCACCCGCAAGATCCGTTCCTTAATTTCATTGGTGATGTGGGGGATCACCTGCACCGTGCCACCCTGGTAATCGCCGCGCCGCTCTTTGTTGAGTACGGCCTGGTAGATCGATCCGGTGGTGACACTGTTTAGGCGCGACATGGAGGTGTCGGTAAAGCGCTCGTAGTGCCCCAGGTCGAGGTCGGTTTCGGCTCCGTCTTCGGTCACAAAGACTTCCCCATGCTGAAACGGACTCATCGTGCCCGGATCAACGTTAATGTAGGGATCGAGCTTTAGGATGGATACCGAGTAATCTCTGGATTTCAGTAGGCGTCCTAGGCTAGCGGCAACAATCCCTTTGCCGATACTGGACACAACGCCACCCGTTACAAATACAAATTTCGTCATAGCTCTTTGGTGAAGCGATTACGGATAAGGTCTAAGGTTGGAATCTAACCCATTCATTTTGCCACAGGGTTTACAGTCCATCGTGCCTTTTTAAATGCTGCTGATTTTTAGGTCATGCATTCACCATCTTGCGTCGCGCCGCTAAATCTCTTACAGTCTGCAATCAGGATACGGATATCACAGGATAACTCTGGCGTATGGCACTGCAAGTTTATGGAATTCCGAGCTGCGGAACCTGCAAAAAAGCACTGACCTGGTTGGATCAAAACAAGATTGGGTATGAGTTTGTCAACACCAAGGACAACCTACCGACGAAATCGATGATCCAAGCTTGGGTAGAAGCGTTGGGATCGAAACCAATGCGAAATACGTCTGGTCAGTCCTATCGGGCGATTGGTGAGGAAAAGCAAACCTGGAGCGATGAGCAGTGGGTTATAGCCTTCGCTAAAGATGCGATGTTGTTGAAGCGTCCGCTGTTTGTGAAGGATGGCAAGGCGGTGGCGGTTGGATTCCGGGATCCGGATGTGGTGCGGAAGGCGATCGCGCCTTAACCCCTTGGATAGGTCATGCCAGACTCAACGTTAAGTTACTAGAAAAGCATCACGGAGGAAACGTAAGATGAGCGATGCCAGAAATGTTTTAGGCCAACCTCTCGAAATTTGCTGCACGTCGCCGATGACTGGGTTTTACCGAGATGGAACCTGCAATACGGGGGGAGGGGACTTTGGCGCACATGTGGTTTGCGCTCAGATGACAGCAGAGTTTTTGGAGTACACCCGTTCTCAGGGCAATGATTTGAGTACGCCGATGCCTGCCTTTAATTTTCCGGGACTAAAACCGGGCGATCGCTGGTGTTTGTGTGCGTCTCGCTGGAAGGAGGCGTTGGATGCGGGGGTTGCGCCTCCGGTGGTGCTGGACTCGACCCATGCGCTGGCGTTGGAGTATGTGACGTTGGAGGAGTTGAAGCAGCACGCGATTTAGAGGTTTGAGGCTATAAGATATGCGACTTCTTGTTCGATACCCAGCCGCATCCTATCGCATTGGGAAAAAGTCGCATATCTGATGCCTTTAGATGCCCAGCAGTGGCCTACCGACATCAGCAAAAGCAACCAAAAGCAACCATGAAATTACTGAAACTATACTTAAGCTTTGTACGAAAAGTAAGAATCTAGTGCAGGCTGGCAGGAATTGCTAACCAGTGTTCACAACCTCATCAAACCCCTTAAACTTCCATAGAAACGGCTTGGCAAAGGTGCGGTTGAAAGAGTCACTGAATCGCCAGCACGTTAAGCGCATCTGGCTGTTTGTGATTGCGATTGCGCTCCATAACTTTCCGGAAGGGTTAGCGGTGGGGGTCGGCTTCGGGAGCGGTGATGTGGCCAGTGGAATGGCGCTGGCGCTGGGCATTGGCCTCCAAAATATTCCTGAAGGCTTAGTGGTGGCATTATCCCTGCGCGAACTGGGGTACTCGATCGCCACTGCCATTGGTGTGGCAACCTTGACAGGGTTGGTCGAACCGATCGGCGGCGTTTTGGGTGCGGGGGTGGTCTCGATTGCGGCACCGCTCCTGCCCTGGGGAATGGCCTTTGCCGCAGGAGCCATGTTGTTTGTGATCGTCGATGAAATTATTCCTGAAGTGGATCACAAGGGACTGGCACAGGAAGGTACCCTGGGTGCGGTGGTCGGGTTTGTGATCATGATGGTGTTGGACATTGCCCTAGGCTAATTCTCTAGCTGGGCTAAATGTTGAGATCATTTGGGCATATCCCACCTAGGATGACCTCATCGCTTGCAGATTAGTCCAATTTCTGCTGAAATTTCAACGGTTAGCGATCGCTTTCTTTTTATCCTTTATACGCTTGACCCATGACCTTTAAATCCTCGTCTCGTCGCGATTTAATACCGACTCTGGTGGTTCTTCTAGCGGCGGGTTCCCTAACGGCGATGACGGGAAACCTGGTAACGCCAGTCTTTCCAGAAGTTGTTGAAGAGTTTCAGGTTGATCCCCGCTGGGCAGGTCTGTTAGTGGGAATGCATACGCTGACGATCGCCCTTTTTAGTCCCATCCTGGGTATTCTCGCGGATCGGATCGGGAAGCTGCGGGTACTGATTGCCTGTCTAATTGGCTATGGCGTGTTTGGGATGGCGGGCGCTTGGACGTGGGATTTTCAATCCATGCTAACCACACGGGCGTTGCTAGGGGCAGCCAGTGGCGGAGTGGCGGCGGCGAGCGTGGGCTATGTGGCGAGTCTCTTTGAGGGCGAGGAGCGATCGCGCATGTTGGGCTACACCACCAGTGCCCTCGCCACCACCAGTATTTTCTTCCCGCTGTTGGGGGGATGGATTGGATCGTTTAACTGGCATTATTCCTTCTATCTGTACGTGATTGCCTTCCCAGTGGCGATCGCCGCCGCTCTCGTGCTCCCCAAGCGCAAGGGCACCACCAGTCAGCCGAGCCAGTTTGCCCAGTTTGACAAGGATTTGCTATTAGCAAACCTGAAGCGTCCGGCAGTGTTGTTGATGCTGTTCACCTTGGTGCTGGCCTCTGGACTGTTTTACATCGTGATTGTGTATGCCCCCCTGCACTTCAAAGCATCGATTGGCGCAGATCCAACCCAAAACGGGATGATCCTGGCATCACGGGCGATCGGAGCCGCCATCATTTCGGCGGTGGGATCGAGTCGTCTGGCGATGCGGTGGGGGGTTCCCAATGCGGTCGGCGTTGGGTTTATGACGATGGCGCTCATGCTGTTCTCGATTCCGCCGCTGACCCATCTGCCCTTGATCATCATCGCGGCGGTGCTGTTTGGGATGGGCTACGGCATTGTCATGCCCAATCTGTACGATGCCTTAGCGGCTCTATCCCCAATGGCGTTGCGGACATCGATCCTGGCACTGGGTACGGGGGTCTCT
>JACYMB010000083.1 GCA_015272205.1 Synechococcales cyanobacterium T60_A2020_003
TTCACGCTTAGTATCATTTGGGCGACCCAAGGCGTCACGTGGTCTTTCCTAGGTTGGACGGTGCGGCCTGGATCCGGGATTGGGGGAGCGTTTGTGTCTTGGCTACTCTATTTCTGGGATCACACATCTTTTGCCTTTGCGCTGATTGCGTGGCCCATGATTTCCGCGTTCATTTCCACCATCCCCCGATTTCTAGATTTAGATCGCTCCCAAGTTTTTCGGCTTCCGGGAGTGGAGCATCGCCAACAGCTCGCGACGTTGTATTTGACCTGTGCTGTGCTGAGCTGCTGGATTGGGTTCCATTTCCTGGTGCAAAGCTGGTTATCAAGCTACCCCAGTCTAGTGCTAGACGATCCCCATTACAGTGCATTTGTAGTGAAGGTTGGAGAATCCTTTGCCAAAGGGTTGCCCCCTGATTCCGTTGGAGTCGCGCTACTCTCGAACGCGGAGGAACGCCTAGTGCAGCAACTTCGGGGACGGCCTTGGACAGATACGGAACGGTGGTTGATTGCGGAAAATCAGCGGGAGTTTAGGATTTTTCGGGAACAGGTGATGGCGGAGGTGCAGGCTCAAGCTCAGCCATCGCAGAACGACTCACCCAGCCAGATGCTGTTTTGGAAGCGATCGCCCTCGGATGTACCACTCCAAGAATTTCCGTTTTGGACATTCCCAGCACCAGAGGTGGTCGATGTGAGTTCTGAAAATGAGTATTTAATGAGCTTCACGACGAGTTGGAAGGGGCCTAGTTCTCGGCTTAGTGGGTTTTACTTGAACAGGCGTTGTGCGATCGCGGAAGTGCAGCCGCCATCCCGATTGCCCTCTCCCCGTGAGTTTCTGCCGGAGCGTCTACCGAGACCCCAAGACTTCATCACCGGAAACGTTTCACCGGAAACCTTATTTCCAGAGCGATCGCCCGATGCGGATCTGTTTCCTCCCGATCAACCCAGAGTTCCGAGAACCTCTGTCACTTGTGATCCCATTAGCGATGTGCAGTATTTTCGTAATTCACCGGGATAGGAGATCTGGGGCTAGTCATGCTTGAAAACGCGAATCGATAGGCAGTGTTGATGCCCATCGATTCGGTAGCGTAACCTAAGTTTCGGAAACTCTTAAAACCTTACAAAACCTTTGTAAAGTCGTCTGAGCTTAGTTCCTTAACGGACGCATCGCAGACCTTAGCGATGAGATCTCCGTCAAAGCGAATGTTGACGTTACCGCCTTTGGCAGCGAGATCCAATTGACCAAATTTGGGATTGAAATCAAGACACAGAAGGTCTTTACAGCGCAATTTGCCAATCGCATGAAAGCCCAGTTGCACGACCCCTGTGACCCACTTGTACTTGCTGTAGTAGCCGTCAGTGACAATGTAGCGAATCCAGGCTGGGAAACAGATCATGCAGTGGCGAAGCAACCAAGCGCTATCGAGATGTGGTGGCCTCGCGATTTGCGACGCTGTCGGAGATTGGCGAACTGAAGTTGGAGGCGTTTTTCCCAGCGGGGGGTGGAACAGACAACGGCGCGACTCTGGCTCATGTTACCGTTGCTCATGAATTAGATGAGTCCTTAAAACGACGGGTCTATGAGGGAAATCCTGAGTCTATTTCTTTGGCTGCCATTGACCTCAAAACCCATGTGGGACGGTTGCGTGAGAATGACAAACAGATCTACGGCAAAACCCGTGAGTCTCCTTGGTGCGAACCCCGTGCGGCTTGTGGGGCGATCGTGGGAACCCTCAAAGACTATCATCCCGATAATTTGATTCACTGTCGCATTCGTAGTGATCTGGGTGAACGAAATTTTCAATACCTATCGAACAACTCTATTTTGACGGACGACGGCGTTGACATCACCATGGCCGTTGCCGCAATCATTGTTGCCATTCGCGGTATTCGAAATACGGCAATGGCGATCGCGCAAGAGATGGATGAACGGGGACTTGCTCACCTCACCGCAAGCACTACCGTCAATCGTCCCTCCCGCGATGATCTAGTGATCTATCTGGCTCGTGCCACTGTCTTCAACGGCAAAATCTGCATTCAAAGTCTGGGCACTGAGGCCAAGTTGTACGGTGGCAAACTGGTGGAGGAATACGCTGGCGAGAAGCGGTTGCAGCTTCGGTACTCTGATTGGGATTGTGATAATTTGCCCATTGAAGAACTTTCGTATAAGGTGCGGATGTCGGGATTATAGGTTGGTCAAAACGACTGATAGATGAATGATCGATTTTTAAGGATAGGCAGTCAGAAAGATGTGCCGTCATCGCAGTCGTTGAGAAAATCTACCGTGCGGAGTAGCGTAGAGATATCGTGAGATAGATGCTAATCACGGGTAAAAATTGAGAGACTATTGGGTATTCACTCACCTGACCCAAAAGCAGCGCAACCAAAATTTAGGACGTTGCTAAGCACAGGTACGAACTAAATATTCAAAGCTTCTCGTAGGGAAAAACGGTCGTTTTCTCCTATTCAAACTCATACCTCAATTCAACAACGCCAGATTTAGAGGGTATTTGAAAAGTCAATGGCTGTAATTATAAGCCTTCGTAGATCTCCCCTCCCCCCCTCTTGTTAAGGAGGGAACTGGCTCGAAAGTCCTCCTTGTTATAGACGCAAAGCAGCTTCCCGCAGGGTAGGGGGATCTAGAGGGGGCTACAACGCTTTCATCTATGACAGACAACTTTTGAGACATCCTCGTAGTCCCCTAAAGCGCTGGAGATATCTTTATAGTGATTTATTGCCTCAGTTAGAGCAATGGGGATAGCGATAGATGCTTGAGTAGGGTAGTCATGGATGTTCAACTCAAAACTGAGAACTTAAAATTCAAAACCAATATCAGATACTTGTAATGCGGCAAAAACCTACAGAACAACTTGGCTTTGTAGCAACCTGGTCGCTCGCCGTGGGAGGGATGGTTGGCGGTGGAATCTACACAGCCTTGGGAGTTGTGGTTGCGGTTGCGGTTCACTGGAGTTGGCTTAGCTTCTTAATTGCGGGGGGTGTGGCGTTAACAGCCGCCTACCGTTATGCATTTCTAGCCAACAAATTTGAGCAAGGCGGTGGAGCCTTTGAGTTCCTACGGGAAATCGGTCAGTTTGTGCCCAATGCAAGGGTGACGGTGCAGATTCGGCTCCAGTCCGGCGATCACGATCCACTGGTTCTATCCGACTTAACCTACAAACAGGTTTCGGACTATCACCCACTTCCCGCAGGACGCTATACCCTAAAGGTGCAGGTTGGGGATCAAACACTGCTCCAATCCACCTACGGTTTAGCGGGGAGCGATCGCTATACCCTGACGCTCTATGGCATCCTGCCCGATCCAATTGACCCGAATCCTCATACCTGGATGGCTCAGCTCAAAGGTGTTTTGGGTGGAGTAGGTGCCCATGCGGTGAATGATTATCTTCCGCAGATGATCGTGCTCCATGACAGGAGTAGTAGCCGACGGAGCGCCCTCAGGTTCGCCTCGTGCATCTTGCACCAGGAATGATGCCCCTTGTCTTGCAGCTTACGGAATCGTCTAACGTGCTGTTTTCTAAAACTCTGGCCTATCCGACCCCCAGTGCCGCAGAATCGGTGGATAGCAGGGTCACGGAGGTGGCGATCGCGATCCACGGAAACACCTCTGCGATCGCCTCCCAGGCGATCGACCTAAAACCCAGAACCCTCACCGATATCTTTGTGGTGGGCGGGCTGACGGCTCCCCGGTCTGCTGAAATTGTGATAGCGCCACCTACCTGAAGCCTGCCCTAGTCCGAGGGGAGATGGCGTGAGAAGGCATAGATGCGCTGGGTTTCTAAGGTCGGCAGTGCGGAGGAAACAACTCCCCTTGATTCCGTCGTAGTATCCAGCTTGAAGATTTGGCGATCGAGCTGAATTTGTAGTCCTGTGAGGGGATCGCCTCCCGCTGATGCCAAAAACTCCACCTGACTCACAAACGGCCAAACGGCGATCGTGTCTAAATACTGCAATACAGCCTTCAAATAGGGATCGTCAGGCTTTGTCAACCAGTTCTCGCCCGATGGATTGGGCTGGTCTAGACCCAGGTGGAAAATAAGGGAAGATTGGCCGAAGATGGCGATCGCCACGGGTCTGGCTTCTTCTTGCAGTAAGAAATTTTTCTCACGGGCGAGCGATCGCAGCTTTTCTAACCGCCCATACCGCTGGGTTGTGGACGGCAAATCATCAGCCCACTGAAGGGCGATCGTCACCAAATAGGTTTGGAGGAGCAAATGCCCCAGTTTCTTAGCTTTTGTGTTCAAATAGCTGACGTTGTAAGATGTGGCCTCGATCAGTAACGGTACGCGATCGACAATTTCAATCCCGTAGCCTTTCAATCCCGCAATCTTTCGGGGATTATTGGTCACCAAACAAATTTGATTGACCCCCAAATCATTGAGGATTTGTGCGCCGACGCCGTAGTTGCGCTGATCGGCTGGAAAACCCAACTTTTCATTGGCTTCAACGGTGTCTAGCCCTAAATCCTGGAGTGAATAGGCTTTGAGTTTGTTGATCAACCCAATGCCTCGTCCCTCCTGCCGCAGGTAGACCACCACACCCCGACCCGCATTCTCAATCATCTTCAACGCGGCCTGAAGCTGCATGCGGCAGTCGCACCGCAATGATCCCAAAGCATCGCCTGTTAAACATTCCGAATGCACTCTCACCATCACCGACTGATCGTGGAACGTTGCCGGATCACCTTTTACAATGGCGAGATGCTCGGAGTTATCTAACGTATTGCGGTAGCCATAAATGCTGAAGTGTCCAAACTGGGTCGGCAAATCCGCTACCGCCTCCCGATGGATGAACCGCTCATGCTGGAGGCGATAGTTGATCAAATCAGCGATGCTGATCAGCTTAAGCTGATGATGACGCGCATAATCCACTAGTTCGGGCAGGCGTGCCATCGATCCATCGGGATTCTGAATTTCGCAAATTACGCCCGCGGGGTAAAGTCCTGCCAGGTTTGCCAGGTCAACCGCCGCTTCGGTGTGCCCCGCCCGTTTGAGCACGCCACCTTCGCGGGCACGCAGCGGAAAAATATGCCCAGGTCGGCGTAGATCGGTCGGTTTCGCATTCGGATTTAGAGCGATCTGGATAGTACGGGCGCGATCGTCCGCTGAAATGCCCGTGCCTACACCTAAATGCAGTGCGCCATCAATACTAACCGTGAAGGCTGTTTGCTCGTTGCTGTCCTCAAACTCCCGTGGGTTCACCATCAAGGGAAGTTCGAGCTGATCCAGGCGATCGCCCGTCATGGCCAGGCAAATTAGTCCCCGTGCCTCAACGGCCATAAAATTGATCATGTCTGGCGTTGCAAACTGCGCGGCGCAGATTAGATCTCCTTCATTTTCACGATTTTCATCATCCACCACCACAATGACCCGACCTGCCTTTAAATCAGCCAAGGCATCTTCGATCGAGTCAAATTCAAAAGAAGGGTCAAGCCATGCAGGGTTTGCACGATCTTCCAACGGTTTCGCGTCCACAGGACAGGTTCCTACAAATGGGTAACAGCTAAATGAAGTGTCTTACTGTCCATTGTATAGCTGTCCCTCTATATAGCCGTCCCTCGTGGAGTGAGGAGAAATACAAAAACGGGACGATAATCTCGCCCCGCAAATGTCTGATCTAATTTAAGTGAACTGAGGGCAAGGTTAAACCAAACCATCTCCAAAAAACGGGCTAGCCTGACCTAACGGGCTAGCCCACGAATTCGGGAACGCTCAGAGGAACCTACTTTTGAACAACAAGCTTAACGTTAGCGTTCTGCAAGCCAGGACGCTTCACTTCAGCCAGGGTTTTGTTAACAGCGTATTTTTGATTGATGGAGTTAATTAACTCGGTCTGGTTGTGCTTTTTGGCAACACCCCATAGGTCTGCAACGAGATCAAAGGAACCGTCTGCATTTCGAGACCAGCCTAGATCATATTCACCTTCGAGAACAGCAACGATGTCAGCACGAACGCGCTGACCGTTGTAGCCACGAACATCAGCTTCGGTCTTCACCGAGATACCGAGATCGCGCAGAGACGACTTCAAAATTTCAGCATCTGTGATTTTTGTGCGCAGAGTGCTAAAGTGAGACATTTGGATTTCCTCCTGTAGAGAAACCGAGAAAAACAACAACAACGATACGAAATGTAGAGGGTGCCGACAAGCGGCGTTTCTACCAAACCGCTAGCAAAATCGCTAGCCTTTCCTCCTGTTGGGAGCAGGAGAGAAAGCTTTTTACGACTCCATTTGCATATACTCCGCAAATGAAGATGCCGCAGGTCGAGCCCGTTGCCGAGCCCAGTCTCTGAGTGCGGTGACCTGCTCATTCATGGTTCTAGACAGAGGCATGGTCGCCTTAATCGCTGCGATGATGTCGAGTTGACTAAACTCTCGATCCTGCGCGAACGCCTCATACATGGCTGCGATTAGCGCCTGCTCAATCTCTGCACCAGAGAACCCGTCACAAACTTTGGACAGTTGATCTAAATCAAAGCGACTAATATCTAACCGACGCTTCGATAGGTGAATGCGGAAGATATCTTGCCGCTCTTCAATCGTGGGGAGATCAACAAAGAAAATTTCATCAAAGCGTCCCTTTCGGAGGAACTCACCGGGGAGCCGCTCAACCCGGTTTGCGGTAGCCATCACGAACACTGGCGATGACTTTTCCTGCATCCAGGTTAGGAAGGAACCAAAAATACGGCTAGAGGTGCCACCGTCGGAATCTGCCGAACCTGCACTGCCCGCAAACGCCTTGTCGATCTCGTCAATGAATAGGATCGCGGGTGAGATGGATTCTGCCGTCTTGAGCGCATTTCGTAAATTGGCCTCCGAACGTCCGACCATTGAGCCATCGTATACGCGACCCATATCGAGACGCAGCAGCGGCAGACCCCATAATCGTGACGTTGTTTTAGCGATTAGCGACTTCCCACAGCCTGGAACCCCAAGGATCAGCATCCCTTTCGGCTGAGGAAGACCGTATTCCCGCGCACGTTCGGTGAAGGCATTCGAGCGTTGACGCAGCCACCGCTTTAATTCTTCCAAACCGCCAACAGAATCCAGAGTTTCATCTTCCTCAATAAACTCTAAGATGCCATTGCGGCGGATGAGCTGACGTTTTTCCGACAAAACGACATCAACTTCGGCCTCCGTTAATCGTCCAGCCGTGACCTGTGCCTTACGGTAGACCCGATCCGCCTCGTCTCGTGTCAACCCTAAAGCCGCTTTAAGCAACTTCTCACGCGCGTCAGTGGAGAGCCGACGAGTAGACCGCACCTGCTCAAGATGCTCCATGAGAACCTGGTTCAGCTCTGACATGTCCGGCAACGGATAGTCGAGAACGGTCACTTCTTTCTCCAATTCGATTGGAACCTGCTGGACTGGAGACATAAGGACAATCGCCTTATAAATCTCCTTTCGCTGAGCCTCCTTGAAACTGTGAATGGCATCTCTTAACCAACGAGTTACGGCAGGAGAATCGACGAAGGGGTGGAGATCCTTAAAAATGTATATACCAGATTCTTTCTGGCGAACCACCCACTCTATAGCGGCTTCTGGAGATACGGTGTTGTGCTGGGTGGTACCGCGGGGCTGACCATACTCTACAATGCCGTGGGTGACAGTCCACACAAACACGCGTCGCTGGGGCTTTGCCTGGGCTAGAGCCGCGATCGCCTGCTCGGTGCGCTCCTCCTCAGACGTAACCAGGTAGATGAGGGGATATTGAGCTTTAATCAGTACACTTAGCTCTTCTTTCATGGGATCATCAACCTATTTGAATAGAGACAGCGCAGACTGCAGAACAAAATCCCAACAGCTTATGGACATGCCCTAGCAGGGAACCAATTCTTCGCCTACAGGCTGACTAAGCTCAGAGGATACCGAACTAACGTTACGAATCGACAGTTCATCATCCATCAACACACCGGGTTGGTCGCCGAGAGAAACCATATCTCCATCCCGTAGGACTAAGGAACTAGAACAATCGGGACAACTGTAAACCTGATGGGTTTGTCCGTGAGACGATTCTACCTCGTCCACCAAGGCAGGGTGATTCATGTAAAACACGATGGCCTTCTCTGCGATCGCCGACATGGGTTCCGAGGTAACCGCCGCCGTAATCTTGAGCTGTCGGTGGAGTTCGGGAGGTAGATAGAGTGTGACCTTTTGCTTGTCTTGCATAGAACTACAAATGATAAATACCCGGGTATGTAGACAACAGCATAGGAGGGATACCAGGAGACTGTCAAGCTGTCTTGCTGTCTTGACGGCATTTTTGTTACATTGCTTAATAACTTGGATTCAGCCAGTATAAGTAGGTGCTGTAGGCCATCGTGACTACGCCCGTGATTAGGGCGGATTCATCCACCTGGAACTGAGGATGATGCAGGGGATAGTTGACCTGATCTTCAAATGCAACTCCTAGACGGAACATGGTTCCAGGGGCATGGTCAAGGTAGAGGGAGAAGTCCTCTGCGCCGAGCGAAGGTTCTAAAAGTAGCTGCACTCGGTGATTGCCCCAGGCTTCTTGGGCCGCTTGTTCCACCAGGCGCGTGAGGCCAGCGTCGTTCAGCACGGAGGGAACCCGACGGTTGTAGTTCATAACGTACTGTGCCCCGTAGCTTTGGCAGACGCTGGCGACAATGTTTTCAATCCAGTCGGGCAAATCGGCGTGGGTCTCAGGATGGAGCGATCGCACCGTGCCGAGGAGCCGGACTTGATCAGCAATGACGTTAGGGGCGCGACCTCCTTGGATTTGCCCGATGGTGAGCACCACGGGACGTAGCGGATTTTGGGTGCGGCTGATCGCTTGTTGCAGCGTCGTGATTACCTGGGAGGCAATCCAAATCGCGTCAATGGCCTCGTGGGGACGGGCACCATGACCGGATTCCCCGGTGATCACGATT
Source organism: Synechococcales cyanobacterium T60_A2020_003 (assembly GCA_015272205.1). NCBI lineage: Bacteria > Bacillati > Cyanobacteriota > Cyanophyceae > Synechococcales > Synechococcales cyanobacterium T60_A2020_003. Next base: position 8,909 of record JACYMB010000083.1, read on the forward strand.
TCGAGGTCATCAGCGGCAGCGGTAAGCGCACCGTACCGAATGCCGATATGTCCGGCCTGAATGGTGGGGAAGGTGTGTACCCCCAAAATGGCATCCACCTGATCCATGACGCCATCTTTGATCATCCAGCTTGCGCCTTGGGCGGTTTCTTCGGCAGGCTGAAAGATGAAGCGGATGTTACCGGGCAGCCCCTCCTCAAGCTGGGATAGCACCATCGCGGTTCCCAATCCGACGGTGGTATGGACGTCGTGACCGCAGGCGTGCATGATCCCCAGTTGGCGCGAGGCGTACTCAAGCTGGGTTTGCTCTTGAATGGGGAGGGCATCCATGTCGGCTCGAATGGCAAGCCTGCGGGAGTCTTGCCCCGAACCGGGCAATTCGCCGATAACCCCTGTTTTGCCGACCAGTTCTTGAACCTGCAATCCGCAGGAGGATAAAACCCCGGCGACGTAGGCGGCGGTTTGGTACTCTTGCCCGCTCAGTTCGGGGTGGGCGTGGATGTGGCGGCGAATTTCAATGAGACGAGGAGCGATCGCGTCGGCAATGTCTTGAATGCGGCTGAGCATGGATTCCATGAAATGAATGTGGGTCTATTGAGTTTGAGTTTAGGTTTAGGGTTGAGGGCGACATCACCAATGGCAGTGATCCGTTTCGGGGCGGTCAACAGCATGGGTTCCGTTCACGCTACATCTAGCGTTTCCCTTTGACGTCTGATTGAGTGCAGCGGTTTTCACAAACAGAACCCTAACCCTCACGGCGGAGCAATTGGAAAAAGTTCTAAATTTGTGATGATTTTCCCACGAGCTAGACGACAGTTCCCTGATCCTTACAGTAGCGTCTGTTTAGGGTTGACACTGTAGCTCCGGTCAGCATTTTAGACCGAAAAAGCCGTCGTGAGAAATACAAATGATCCTGGTCGAATCCTATATGTGGTGGCATGATGGGAGAAGCTAAGTAAAAAGTCCCTAAATCTAGAGGTGCGATCGCCACATACAGGATATTAGGGACTGACGATGGGTTTTAGAGAACGCCGTTGGATAAACCCTGCCACGGGAGCTGTGATTATGCCGTATTTTCTCTCCGCTGCTAAGTTACAAACCTACTATCGTTGCCCGCAAGCTTATTACTTTCGCTACGAGCGCAAAATGCCGGGAACTGCGTTTTATGGGTCTGCGGCCTTAGGGACGGCACTCCACCAAGCGCTGGCGCAGATGTATCGCGATTGGCATTACCAGGATGCGACACCACCCCTAGAGTGGATTGAGTCCTGTTGGAACCAGCAGGTCACGGCTCTCAGTCAGAACCAAATTGTGGAAGGTCGGTCAATTCTGCGGCGGTATTACTATTCGTTTATTGCGAATCAATCGGCGATGCGGCGACCGCTGGCGGTAGAAGGCCGGGTGCAAGGGTCGCTCAAGGTTGAGAATCTGGAGTTTGTGCTGTCCGGACGGTATGATCGCCTCGATTATTTAGAGGACGGCCTGGAACTCATTGATTACAAGTCTGCTAAAGATGTGACCAACTACGAAGATGATGAGGTGGATCTGCAAATTGGCCTCTATTACCTCGCGCTGGAGCAGCGGTACGCCCTGAGCCTGAAGCAGATGAGTTTGCTGTATTTGCGTACCGGAGACAAGGTGACGTTTGAGGCAACGCCTTTCCATCGGCAGCGGGTCAAAACGGTGATTAGTGAACTGGCGGTGCAACTGCGGCGCGATCGCAACTGGCAGCCCTTTCCTGGAAATCAGTGCGATCGCTGTGCCTATGCTCGCTACTGTCCAGCAGTTAACGCCCATCCCGACCCAATTCCTGAGTTTGCCCAGCCAGAACCTCAGCTCCAGCTTGTCTTGAGCCTTTAAGGTGCCTCTGGCGAGGGGGTGAGTCCTAATCGTAGATACTCGATTTTGATGCAGCGATCCATAATTGGTGTGATTCCCGCTGCGGTGAGTCGTTGGGCGGTGGCGTCGTCTTGAATCCCCAACTGTGCCCAGAACATTTTTGCACCAATGGCGATCGCCGCTTCTGCGATTTCGGGTAAAAACTCGGAACGTCGGAAGACATTGACTAAATCAATCGAGTCGGGAATCGCGTTCAGTGTGGGGTAGCACAGTTCTCCGTCGATGGTAGACAGAACGGGATTGACGGGATACACGCGATAGCCAGCGTCTCTTAAAAATGCGGCAATCTGGTAGCTGGCGCGATGGGGTTTATGGGAATGGCCGACTAGGGCGATCGTGCGGGTTTGCCTGAGCAGGGTGCGTAGAGTTGCGTCGTCTGGAGCCATAGGGTTCAGTGGTTGGTAGGGGCGGATTTTGCAGTAAATCTTAGATATTCGATAAGGGCGATCGGTTCAACTCGTCCGCACCGATCATCGATATACCCGCATTTGCAGTGTCGATCTGCGGTGTTTAGATTAACCGCACATATGAAAAGCCACTTACAATCTAGCCTTGAGCAGAATCAGGGGATGTAGAATTCCGATGTTGTTTGGGTGATTTCCCATCGTCTGTGTTCCTGTCATGGGTACGATACTATGCGGCCATTTTTTCTAGTTGGAGTAACTCTAGGACTTCTGGTTGGAGTTGCATCTTCCGTTCAGGCGACCCCAGACGATCTTCCTCAACCCTCCCTAAGCGCTGATCTAGATTCAGACTCAGATGGGGTCAGCCAGAAGGCGATCGCCCTTTCTGTCTCAACGTCTCCCCAACCGCTCATCGCCCAATCTCCCCCCAGACCTCAACAGCCCCCACCATCCTTACAGCCATTACCCGAAGAACTTCCCCCGCCACCCTTGCCGCCGCCGCAGGATCTCCTCAACCCCGATGTGGATCAGCAGCCTGAAACAACGGACGAGACTCCAACCACCGAGGGAACTCCAGGAGAGATCCCAGACACAATTACAGTTCAAGGGTTTGAAGTTCTCGGTAGCACCGTCTTTAGTGACGCCGAACTTCAGGCCGTAACTGAACCGTTTACCAATCGCCCCATTACCTTTGCCGAGTTGCTCCAGGCTCGATCCGCCATCACCCAGCTCTACACCGATGCGGGATACATCACCTCAGGAGCCTACATTCCTCCTCAAACCCTAGAGGATGGCATTGTGCAAATTCAGGTGGTGGAGGGGAGTCTGGCGGACATTAACATCACAGGGAATGAACGGCTGCGGGCAGATTACGTGCGGAGTCGAGTGGCGATCGCCGCTAGTCCCCCGCTAAATGTCAACAATCTGCTGGAAGGATTACAGCTTCTTCAACTCAATCCCTTGATCGAAACCCTATCGGCGGAATTATCAGCCGGGGTGCGTCCCGGAACCAGCATTCTTGACATCACGGTTCAGGAAGCCGATACCCTGGGAGTGGCGATCAGCTTGGACAACTCGCGATCGCCCAGTATCGGCACCTTTCAGCAGGACATTGAACTCAGCCAAGCGAATCTGCTGGGCTTTGGGGATCGCATTTCCCTGACCTACGCCCACACGGGGGGCAGTAGTGAAGTGGATGGCAGCTATTTGATTCCGCTTAATCCCCGCAACGGAACGCTAGGTCTCAATGTGGGATTTAACGACGGGAACGTGATTGAGCCTCCCTTTGATCAACTGGATCTGACGGCAACCTCTAGCTACTATGAACTCGCATTTCGCCAGCCCCTGTACCAGTCGCCCAGCGAAGAGTTTGCCCTGGGGGTGGTGCTGTCCTGCAGCTTGCCGAACTCGATAACTTTTTTCGCTCCGCCTGTCTGAATGCCCAAGAGGTACAGATAGACCAAATAGACCAGGCCGCCGCCGTTATTTACCCGATTTTGCTGGACGATCGCCTCGCCGTGATTCTCAGTTTGCCAGGGCGATCGCTTCAGGAATTTACGGTTTCGGTTCCGCGTCAAGAGGTCGAGTCTGTGGTTGCGAATTTGGTACGAACCCTGCGGATTCCGCCAGACAGTCGCGGTCATCTCCCCTTTGCCCAACAGCTTTACGATTGGCTCGTGCGTCCCCTAGAACCTGTGTTAGCCAGCAGTCAAGTGGAAACGCTAGTTTTCGTCCCCGACAGCGTGCTGCAAAACGTTCCGATGGCGGCCCTCCACGATGGAACGCAGTATCTCATTCATCGCTATGGGGTGGCGCTCACGCCCAGCCTCCAGCTTTTAGAAACTCGCCCCATTGCCTCAACCGAACTGAGCGTGATCAAGGCCGGACTCAGCGAAGCACGAGCGGGATTCGCGCCCCTGCCGGGTGTGGTCGAGGAGCTTGCCCAACTGGAAAAACTAGTGCCCCAAGGCGGGGTGCTGCTCAATCAGCAGTTCACCGATGCCGGGTTAACGCAAGCGATCGAAACAGTTCCTGCCCCGATTGTTCATTTGGCAACCCACGGGCAATTTAGCTCCCAGTTAGAAGAAACGTTTATTTTGACCTGGGATGGTGCCATCAACGTGGGGGAACTCAGTCAGCTTTTACGTGCCGTCAGCCAAGATGAGCATCCCGTTGAAATGCTGGTACTCAGTGCTTGTCAGACTGCGGTGGGCGATCGCCGTGCCGCCTTAGGATTGGCAGGGATGGCAGTAGGTGCGGGGGCACGCAGTACGGTGGCAAGCCTCTGGCAAGTGGATATTGCCGTTGAAGGGGTGACCAAAGCCGAAGCCTTACGCCGCGCTCAAGAAAAACTGATCAATGATCCGCTGTACCGACGACCCTACTTTTGGTCGGCCTTTGTGCTGGTTGGAAATTGGCTGTAGATCAAGGCCATGACCCAAGAAAAAGAGCGTACCGTTGTCAGCACGCTCTCAACTGTTTTCAGTCAACTCTAACGAGAACTTCGATGAAACCAAACCTTACGGATAGACCTTAGCCCTGAGCTTCGCTGGTGACTTCAGGTTCACCGCTGACACAGTTCATCATGCGGAGGGTGGCTGCTGTCGCATAGTTGCGCTGAGCGGATTGATTGGGTGCAAAGGCCTCACCACGCTCGTTCAGAGGAGAAGCCACGCCACAGAAGGACGACATGTCCGTAATCAACGATTCTGCCCAGTGTCCAGAGGTATCAGAGAACTGTTTCGGATCTTGCGTGTCTTCTAACTCGGCGGCATTCCCTTGAGCGGTTTGGGCATACTCAGCCGCACGGCGGAGAACTGCCATCAGTTCAGCACGGGTCACGGCTTGCGCTGGACGGAACAGCCCATCTTGATAGCCCGTAACGATGTTGTTGTCCTGAGCAAACTTGATCTTTGCAGCGCTCCAACGGGTGCTTTCGACATCCGCAAAGGGACGACCACTCACAGAGGTGGGCAGGTTCAGATCAACGCCTTCTACGTTGTCTAACGCTTCAAGAACGATGGACACCAGTTGTTCACGAGTTAGCGATGCGGTTGGACGGAAGGTACCGTCTTCAGGGAATCCGGCGATGAAGCCAATATCGACGGCTTCTTGAATTTCACGGGCGTAAATGTCGGTGGAAATATCACGGAAGGCGTAGGTCTGGGAACCGTTATTTCCAGTATTTCCGGTGTTGCCCGTATTTCCAGTATTTCCGGTGTTGCCCGTATTTCCAGTATTTCCGGTGTTGCCGCTGCTAACGGTATCAGCTAAGTCTCCTTCGTAGGTTAGGTAAACATGACCTAAGGCTTGACCTTCATAGGTACGCTTTGTAAAACGCCAGCCATCATTCAAGTTAATCTTGGCAAAGTCCGTTGTAACGCCATTGGTTTTACCAATTAAAAGTTCTGGCCCGGTGCGGTTGAAGGGGCTACCGATTAGCAACATATCCCCATCACGGTTTACAACGCGCAAGCTGTATTGCAACCCTAAATCTTCGCCATTGGCACGAATGGAATAGCCATTGCTGTCGGTGCTGCGTCCGCAAATTCCAGTGAAATCGAAGCTGAGAAGTAGCGGATCAATAATAGTAGGGCTGCTACCACTTTCACTCCAGCAGGAGCGAGAGGACGAGACTTGTTCTAATATGAGAAGCTGATGAGAAGCACCGCTGCCAATGGGAGATGCGATCGCAACAAACTTGCTTTGATCGACTTCTTTTTGTCCGAATGCAGAAGCCGAAAAAGCAGGTGCAATGCTAACCAACGTTCCCACGGCGGTCGTTGCGAGTGCGGCGGATAAAGCAGTGATGCGGCGGATCGCGGATTTCATGGACATCTCCTAGAGTTCTTGTGATGTATCTTGTTCTTGTGAGGAAGGGGGTCGTTAAGCCTGAAATCATTACAGCAATGTCTGCTGGTTTTGATATGTAGAGTTAACGAAACAAAACGTTTCTGAAGCTATCGCTTTAGACCTATTTGGTTCAAATATCTATAGGCGTCTTTCAAAAACGTGAGGGTTGAAATGGATGACGAACTTTGTAGAAAAAAGTTCTTGGCTTCACAAAATAATCAGGTTTTTGTGGTAAGCATCGATTCAGTATTCTGAGATTCATTTCTTTGCTAAAAGTTCCCTGCTCTGAATTTAGAATCGTTGGTGTTTGAACTTGATTCTTATTATTCATGAGGCGATCGCCTTTTTGAAGTGCGAGGGTCTAAGTTCTTGAACTGTGACAGTTTCAGAAACCGAGAGGAGTCTCCTAAATGGCCTGCAATGCTTGATATTCCGCACCTTCTAGTGTCCTGCTCTTCCAGGGAATCGCATATTTTTAGAGCTAGGGAGGGGGGCGATCGCAAATCTGGTCTAAGCATAGGGAACTATTTGGGCAAACGCTCTTCAGTAAAGAATTTAACCCACGGTATCGTGTAGCACCTACCAAAGTCGTAGTTGCGTGATCGCAATATTGCCGCTAAAACAGACATCTACATCCGCGCCTGGATCGCGCCGTCGCTGGGCATAGTCTCCAGTATACCGATACTGGTTTTGCTCGATGTGAAAATCTGTGGGTAGGGGTTGCGTACAGGCTGAACAGTAGATCATCTGAGGGTCTGGATCGTCTGATTCGACGTGGGGAAGATTCACATTCCAGAAAGTGCCCTCCGGGATCGGTTGACTGAGAAGCTGTTCTAAGACCTGCACCGTCAGATCGGTTGCCCTGTCCCAGTCAATGGGGCGACCCCGTTTAATGTAGTGGGATACGGCAATTCCTGGCACACGCAGTAGTGTCGCCTCGCGCACCGCAGCAACGGTGCCGGAAATGTAGATATCTGAACCTAGATTGCCGCCTGCGTTGATTCCCGATAGAACTAGGGTGGCATCCGGTTGCAGGTAGCGCACGCCGAGGCGGGTACAGTCTACGGGCGTACCATCTACGGCAAATTCCGTTTCATTGCGCTGTTCTACGGTAATGGGGCGATGGGTGGAGGTTTGGTGGCTGCAGCCCGATTGATGATCTTTGGGTGCGACTAAGACGCTTGGGATAGGGTGAATACGGGCGATCGCCTGTTGCATGGCGCGAATGCCGGGGGCATCGATGCCATCGTCGTTGGTGAGAATTACGGTCATGACCGGGCAGAGTATTCCTGATCGAGGGTGGACTGAAGCTCTTGCTGCAAACGGTGCAGAATAGTGTCTGAATCGATTTGAGCCAGAATATCTTGAATTACGGTATCTGCGCCTTGAGGCCCCCACGTACAGCCCTGTACCAGATAGACCTGGGCCGCTTTCCCGACCCGATAGGAACCGTATCCTGCTAGAGCAGCCTGGGCAGCGGCGGCGGTGGTGTAGGCTGTAAACCCAGACACGCTATCGAAGGCAGAGGCGATCGCCGCCCCGCTTTTACCGACACCAAGGAGAAAGCTGCTGCCCAATTCACCGACGGCTAGGCTTCCCGAACTCCAGATAATCGCGTTCATCAGTTTGCGGGCTTCGTGGCTGGTCATGGGCAATCCGTAGAGTTTGGCGAGGGAGCGAATCAACATCAGATCCGCCACCGCACCGCCCAGCACATCCAGAATCGCAATCGGATTGAGCGCCACAATCCCCCCTTTCCATTTGGCATAGCGCCAGATTAGCTCATCGGCCTCTTGTTGATAGGCGTAAACAGTTTTGCGGGCGATCGCCGCTTCCGTGTCTCGTGCCTGTCGCAAGGCATTTAGCGCTAACAAGGCTTGTCCTTCCCGCATGAGGATATCGACTAAACGGGTCTTCAGCTCATGCACGTTGGGCGGTAACGGTTCCCACTCATGCTCCACCCGTCCATCGGGATATTCGACCCGTACTTCCACTGGCGCGGGTTCGGCGGCCACCATCACCACATCATCGGCCACAAAAAAGGGGCGATTCGGGGTAGGAGTCGAAGCTGCGTAGGGGCGTTTCTGCTCTTGAATCAGCAAATCTTGCAGCTTGCGGTAAATGGTTTGGCGATCGCGATCGGGGTACAAATCCGTTTTGTTAAAGACCAAGATCAGCGGTTTCTGAGCCGATTGCAGTTCCGTAAGGGCGAGGTATTCGGTACGGGTGATATCGCCTGCAACGACGAAGAGAATCAGATCGGCTTGGTAGGCCACCTCTCGCGCTAAATCTGCCCGTGCCTGTCCATCAATTTCATCGAGTCCGGGTGTGTCGATTAATTCAATAGGTACGGCTCCGTTGGGAGTGTCTAGCGACCACATCACCGATCGCGCCCATTGCGTTATCCCGTGGGTTGGCCCCGTTTGCAGCAGCTTTTGTCCCATTAAGGCATTCAAAACGGCAGACTTTCCACGACTGACTAACCCAAAGACCGCAATCTTAATCAAGCGGTTGTTTAATTTCTCGATGACCGAGGATAGCTGATCAATCTCGCGTTTCGTCGTGGCCTGTATCTCAGCAAGGGGCGATCGCCGATCCAGCACTCTCCGCTGGGAAAAGCGATTCAGGGTCTGCCGGAGACTGGTACGTGCCCGGTTGAGATAGGTATCGGTCGCGCCTGGAGTACGGTCACGGTTTTTGGGAGAGGGTGGTTGATTCAAAGCCGTTACGTAGAACCCAATATCTCTAATTGTGAACGCAACTTCCGCTCTAGGAGCAGGGCGATCGCCGTACTATCCGCGATTAATTTCCGAACCGCTCCTGAATGCTTAAAGGTGGAGCGATCGCCCGTTGGATTAAACCATTAAATCGTGGCTTCTGCCTTGGCTTCGGCAGTGGGAAGCAATCGTGTCATTCCCTGGGTCACCAACTGCTGCAGAAACTCGGTGCGTTGGTTGCTCTGGAAGACCGACTTCAGCGTGTTCAAAATGCGATCGATTTGAATCGGCTGTTTTGCCAAATCGGGATTTTGGCTGCGCTCTTGCAAATACTCGACTAAACTGAGTCCGGCAATCCGGGTCAAATAGGCCGCACTCACCCCTTGCAGCATGCCGCCCGCCACATAGGTCAAGGCACTTCCTTTTAATAGGGGACTAATCGCCTGGGTAGACACTTCCACCAAGCCCAACTTCACCATCTGGGCGGCCATCGTGCCTGCAATTTCCTTTGCCTGATCCATTGAGAAGGGCTGATGATACACCGTACCCAGATCCATCACTAGTTGGGCATTCACCGCAGCGGTTGCTAGGAGATCCAGCGTCGGTACAGGATTCGCAAAGGCGGCGGCGGCGGCGATCCACTGGGACTGTTCAATCATGGATAGAGCGCGATCGCGCCGAATCTGATTAAGTTCTGCCACAATGTCCTGACGCAGTAGCCAAGACTTCCGCAGCACCGTTGCCCATACAAGCTGTTGCGCTTCCTGGTGCAAAATCGTGCCTAAACGATCGCTCAAGGAAAATACATTGGCCTCCGGTTGCTCGGTGCGCTCAATGATCGAGCCGTCGTCTTGATGTTGACGAACTTTAATCGGTGCAGGAACCGTGGCGATCGCCACCACATCCTCAGGTTCCATGACCGATTTCACCCGCTGCTGTAACTGATGGAGCACGGTCAGGCGATCGTCCGGCAAATACTGATCCTGTTTGCTAAAGACGAGTAAGACCCGCTGTCGCTGTTGGCGTAATTGCTGGAGAATCTGGAATTGAGAATCCGTTAAATCGCCCGACGTGAGGAAGAGCAGCAGATCATGGGTTAGGGCATCGCTGGGCATAGCGAGACTTGCGGCATCATCGGTCACTTGGTTGATGGCGGGTAGGGAGTCCATCAACGAAACCGTCTGACTATGCTTGTCTTGATGTCCCGACAGCCAGTTGTCCTGTAACCAATTCATCAGAGCGGTTTTACCCACACCTGACTCGCCCAATACCGTCACGGTTAAATGTTGACGATCGAGTTCTTGGTTCAACTCGGCTAGCTTTGTCCGCAACGGTTCTACAACCGAATCCGATACCGCATCGCCAGTTCCCGTCGGTTCACTCTGAAGTTGGGTAATTAGGGCATCAACGGCTGACAGTGCCTGTTCCACAACGGTACGGTTTGCCGCGATGGGAAGCAAGACCGCAGGGGATTTGGCACTGTTGTCTGAGGATTTGAAGTATTGACGCAACCAGAGATAGCCCGATCCAAGGGCGATCGCGCCCCACATCAGATCGCCGCCTGCGTGCAGAGCAGAATCACCGAAACTTTGCAGTGCCCATAGTCCGGCTGTTAACCCCAAACCACCTACTAAAATCGGTTTCTTCAGTATTGCTGCCATCCCACATGTCTCCCAGATCAGCGCAATCTAGCACTCCTATCTTATCGAGTCGGGCGATCGCTTGTAGAAAAATTCTTGTCCTAGGAACCGAACAGATTGTTGATAGACTCTAGGCGATTTAGTAATCCAGGGTTAGTGTGTCAAAGTTCCCTGCTAGCCCAGAGGTCGGCGATGTGTACACGGAACGACCTGGCGCAAATTCTGCGTCTGCTCCAGAGACATCGTTCTCGCGCATTTGCTGCACGTTGTCTTCTAAATGTTGAACCGCCTGATCCAACACGGCTAAGCGTTGCACGATCAACTCCCGCCGCTGATCGATGGCGTCTAGTTCTTGCTCTAGGCGTTTCTTCTCAACGGTGAGCTTGTAAATGTCTAGAAATGCTGCTGCCTCCGAACGCTGGCGAGGCATGGTGCTAATTTTAGGGCGAATCTTTCCGGCAGTGGGGCGACGCATGGCTTTACCTATTGGAATACGACATAGTCTCTTCTTCTAGCTTTCCCACGTTTATCCGGTAGGTCGCAAAACTCTAAGTTTTGTAATTTCGTACCTCTGATTACAACTTGCAGTGAAGGATATCGGGACAATGTGATTCTGTACCTAATACGCTTGTTTTGGGTACATGTTCACAGGACATCCATAATCTTGAAACAACTGGCGCAATGCCTCCTTCAATTAAGCCTCGTATTATTGTTTGCGGTCTTGGATTAACGGGTTACAAAATCTTTTGTTTGCTCAAGCAGCAAGGTGCTGTGGTCGTTGGCGTCAACGATGTGCCCATTGAGGGAGACACAACAGCTCAGGCTCAAAGCTGCCCCATGTCCTTTGGGTCGGATTCGACCTATGTGCGGGATATTGTAATTGGGAATTTGCGATCGCCCGCCACTCTCATTGAAGCCGGAGTCCGTGAGGCTCATACGCTGGTGCTGGCGACCAGCGATGATGCCCTAAACCTGGCAATTTTGACCCAGGCCAGGGTGCTCAATCCGCGCATTCGCATTATCAACCGCCTGTTTAATACGAGTTTGGGCGATCGCCTGGATCACACTCTGCCCGATCACACCAGTATGAGCGTTGCAGCCTTGTCGGCTCCCGTCTTTGCCTTTGCGGCTCTGGGCAATAAAGCGATTGGGCAACTCCAACTCTACAATCAGGTTTGGCCTATCCAGGAAGAGTTTATCCACGATGTTCATCCCTGGAAGGGGCGTTTGCTCAGCGATCTCTGGGACGACCGCACCCGGATGTTAATTTACTATCTGCCCCGTCATGAGGATGTTGATTTAGTCTCGGCGGTATTGCAGGGGAATCGCCTCCAAGTGGGCGATCGTTTGATTATTGCCACTCAGCCTAGTATCCGCACGGTTCAGCGCACCCTTCACTACAAGTTCCTGGAATTTTGGGCAAAGGTACGGCAGTTCCAACAACGCCTACAGCCCACGCTTACGGTTCTGGTCGCACTGCTCTTCGTGATTGCCCTTTCGACGGTAACCTACATCATCAATAACTACAACACTCCGATTGTGGATGCCCTTTACTTTTCAGTGGGCATGATTACCGGAGCAGGTGGACAGGAACGTGTGGCTGAGCAATCCGACCCTAGCATCAAACTCTTCACGGTTATGATGATGCTGGTGAGGGCAGGCGTTATTGGCATTTGCTACGCTCTCCTCAATGACTTTGTTTTGGGGAGTCGGTTTAAGCAGCTTTGGAATAGCCCCCGCATTCCCACCCGCAACCACTACATTGTTTGTGGATTGGGGGGGCTAGGAATTCAGATTGTGGATCAACTCCATGCCAACGGCTGCTCTATTGTCATTATCGAAAAAGATCCCAATAACCGATTCCTACACACTGCTGCTGCTCTCAAGATTCCGGTGATTCAGAGTGATGCCAGCTTAGCGGCAACCCTGGTCGAAGCCCATATTCAGACTGCCGATGCCTTACTCGCCTCAACCAGTGATGATGTCGCAAATCTGGAGATTGCGCTGAGTGCCAAAGGGCTTGCCCCTCGTGTTCCGGTGATTGTGCGAAATCAAGATCCGCAATTTGCACCTCTAGCCCAAGCGGTCTTTGAGTTTGAGGCGGTTCTTAGCCCTACCGAGCTAGCGGCTCCGTCGTTTGCGGCAGCGGCTTTGGGCGGTCGAATCCTGGGGAATGGCATGACGGCAAATACGTTATGGGTTGCCCTGGCGACAATGATTACACCTGCTCACCCCTTTTGTGGACAACAGGTGAAAGATGTTGCTACCAGCACTGACATTGTTCCGCTTTACATCGAAGGGTCGCAGCGGGCCATTCACGGCTGGACTCTTTTGGATGTACATCTCTGCCCTGGCGATGTTCTGTACCTTACGGTACAAGCCTCTAAACTGGAGCACTTGTGGCGATCGCAACCCAACCTCACAGCCCACCAGGAATATCTGAACCAATCCACTTAAACGTGATGAAACAGACAAAAAAATTCTGGAGGTAGGAAATACTACCTCCAGAATTGCAATGGGACACGTTCAGATCATCGAACTAGTTGGGATAGCCTGCTAGCACTATTCCGACTAGCGAGACCTTCCACATTTGTATCCACTCATTCAGACCAAAGAGCCCAGGGTAGAGCACCTCTACCCTCAAGCAAATCTTAGTAACGGAAAGAGCTACCGCTACCAGGCTTGTGAACGATAAAGCTCATAACCTGACACTGCTTGATGTTGTCGAACGCAACAACACGGATGTAGCAATCACGATACTCGTTACGGCATTCGTTCACCTCGTTCAGGACGTCTTGAACCGACGGCTTTCCGAACAGAGGCAGCTTCCACATCGTCCAGTAGTGGGTCTCTGGGTTCGAGTCTTCGTTGAACTCGATCGCCGGAATGAACCCTTGATCAATCACATACTGAAGCTGACGAGCAATCTGCTGGTCGCTGAGGGGAGGAAGATAGGACAGCGTTTCAAACCGACGCTCTTTAGGCAGTGTTTTCATGGCTCACCTGTAAACTATGAGGTCAATAACTTAGACAATTAGGAATCCGGATCGATGTCCGACTCCGGTATTGATTCCATGCTGGGCAAGGTATCTGACGGTTGAAGCTGCGTAATACGCTCTAGGTATTCCCGGTGATGCTCCATATTCGCCTGCTGAATGCCCGATCGCGCCATTTCTGGCAAAAATTCGGTCACTTCATCCGCCAAGTAAGCCCTTACCGTCATGATGCGAAAGGCCAAATCCTGGTTTTCCTGAATCAGCTCGTTCAGATAGGCTTCTCCATCCTGAATCTTGCCAGTCGAAGAAAACTGACTTAACCAGATCGAAAGGGGGGGATTCGTTTCGCTGAGTTGCGCCACGACAACCCGCACAGCTCGATAGGTTAAATAGCTGATCAGAACCTTCGCTGTATCCTTCGCAATATTTTTGAGGTCCATAAAGAAGTGCAGAGGCTTAGAAACGGGCTGTAGCTCGTTATCTAAACCTCAAAATCAGGATCAGACGGTATCAACCGCTTCAAACTCGAACTTGATTTCCTTCCAAAGTTCACAAGCAACAGCCAACTCAGGCGACCACTTCGCGGCTTCACGGATGATATCGCCACCTTCACGCATGAGGTCACGACCTTCGTTCCGAGCCTGAACGCAAGCTTCCAGCGCAACGCGGTTCGCGGTTGCACCCGGTGCGTTCCCCCAGGGGTGACCCAAGGTACCACCACCAAACTGTAGGACGGACTCATCGCCGAAGATTTCAACCAGAGCTGGCATGTGCCATACGTGGATACCACCGGACGCCACCGCCATAACACTGGGCATGGATGCCCAGTCTTGGGTGAAGTAAATACCGCGAGACAGATCTTTCTCAACGTAGTTTTCACGGAGCAGGTCGATGAAGCCTAGGGTGATGTCGCGATCGCCCTCAAGCTTACCCACAACGGTTCCGGTGTGGATGTGGTCACCACCCGACATCCGCAAGCACTTCGACAACACGCGGAAGTGAATACCGTGATTTTTTTGACGGTCGATTACCGCGTGCATCGCCCGGTGGATGTGGAGCAGAACGCCATTATCGCGGCACCAGTGAGACAGGGTGGTATTAGCGGTGAAACCAGCGGTCAAGAAATCATGCATGATGATGGGCATGCCGAGTTCTTTTGCGAACTCAGCCCGCTTCAGCATTTCCTCGCAGGTTGCAGCAGTTACGTTCAGGTAGTGACCTTTGATTTCTCCGGTTTCCGCCTGAGCCTTGTGGATTGCATCGGCAATGAACAGGAAGCGATCGCGCCAGCGCTGGAAGGGCTGAGAGTTAACGTTCTCATCATCCTTCGTGAAGTCGAGGCCACCACGCAGAGCCTCATACACAGCACGGCCATAGTTCTTCGCAGACAGACCAAGCTTCGGTTTGATGGTACAGCCCAGCAGGGGACGACCATACTTGTTCAACTTGTCGCGCTCAACTTGAATCCCGTGGGGAGGACCTTGGAACGTCTTTAGGTATGCAACCGGAATGCGCAAATCTTCCAAACGCAGCGCTTTCAGCGCTTTGAAACCAAATACGTTACCAACCAAAGAGGTCAGCAAGTTGGTTACAGAGCCTTCCTCAAACAGGTCGAGGGGGTAAGCAATGTACGCGATGAACTGTCCGTCGTCTGCACCACGAACAGGCTCGATATCATAGCAACGACCTTTGTAGCGATCGAGGTCGGTGAGTAGGTCTGTCCATACGGTCGTCCAGGTTCCTGTTGAAGATTCTGCCGCCACTGCTGCGCCTGCTTCCTCAGGAGGTACACCCGGCTGAGGAGTTACCCGGAACGCCGCCAAAATATCGGTATCTTTAGGAGTATAGTCTGGGGTGTAGTAGGTCAGTTTGTAATCCTTAACCCCAGCATCATACCCAGCCTTTGACTGAGTTCTGGTTTGTGAATAAGACATCGTTTCCCTTCCTAGTTAAATCATTGCGATCCGAACAAACGTATCCCCGGTGTCCATCAATTCAACTCACCTATAGTGAGGCATGACTCTGCCGAGCCTTTCCTCGATGCGCCACACCATCACGAGGATTCAATTGTTTGAAATCAAAGTACGTTGACAAGGCAATATCAGCCTCCCAGGGCTGACCCTTCCAGTGTCGGAATACTCCAATTCACAGGTTTAGATCAAAATATATCAGGAATCTAATAAGCCTTTCTTCGAATCTTCTTTGCTTAAAGATAAGCTTTGTTTATATTTTGTTTGTATTCATACAAGATGTAACGTTACAAAACAGTCAAACTATTGATCCAGAAGACGTTATAGAGGTTTTTGTCGGATTGATGGATCGGGATTGATCACTCTTGCGAATCATTAATTTTTGTAAAAATTGGCCTCTGAAATTCCCTTTTTAAGAGATTTTGGTGGTTTTGTCAATCCTCTATGCCATTAGTAAGCAAAAGCGAGAAATGGCTGCTGATATCAGACTGAGACCCGATATAAGGGTGTTGGTATATGATGCATAAAAGTGTCATTAAATCCAGCTTCCTGACGCTAAACGTATGCCACTTTTATCGATAAAGAACGTAAAACTCAAATCAATTATTGGTTGATTTAGCATTTTCTTTGGTGCTGCCTTGTGATACTGAGGGTTACACTTTCATGACGATTAAATCTGACGTTGCATGATCGCGTTCCGATAACGTCCCAACCCCTAAACTCGCTACACTTCTTTATATATAGAAATGTAACAAGGAAGGCTATGAGTAGAATTACTCTAGGTGAAACAGGCGTCGTTGTTCCTGCGATTGGAATTGGGACATGGGCTTGGGGGGATACTCTGTTTTGGGGATACGGTAACGAGTATGGGGAGCCGCAGCTTCGTGAAGCCTTTCAGGAGGCGATCGCCACAGGCATCAACTTTTTCGATACTGCCGAAATTTACGGCTTTGGCGAGTCCGAACGCTTGCTCGGTCGCTTTATGCAGGAATTGGGTACGCCCGTTCACATTGCCACCAAGTATTTTCCGCTGCCGTGGCGATTCTCGGCGGGTTCGGTTGCAGATGCGTTAACCGCTAGCCTGAAGCGATTGCAAGTGCCAACGGTGGATCTATATCAAGTCCACTGGCCGTTTGATTTTTTCATGGGACAGCCAACGTTGATGGATGCCTTAGCAGATGAGGTGAAACAGGGGCGAATTCGCGCGATCGGGGTTAGCAACTATTCCGCCGATCAGACCAAACAGGCGCATGAGCGTTTGGCGAAACGAGGCGTGCCTTTAGCGGTGAATCAGGTGCAATACTCGTTGCTGAACCGCAAGATTGAAACGAATGGTGTGATGGCGATCGCTCGCGACTTAAACATCACAATCCTGGCCTATAGTCCGTTGGCGCAAGGATTACTGACAGGTAAATACACGCCACAGGAGCCCAAGCCCTCCTCCGGCGCACGGCGCATCGATCCGCGATTTAGCCCAAGCGGTCTTACGAAATTAGCGCCCGTATTGCAAACCTTGACTGATATTGCCACAACCCATGACCGCACCCCCGCCCAAGTGGCGTTGAATTGGCTGATCGCCCAGGGGAATGTGATTCCGATTCCGGGGGCAAAAAATGCGAACCATGCTCGCCAAAATGCAGGGGCGATCGGCTGGTCGTTGAGTGAGTCAGAGATTGCAAGGTTGAGTGAGGTTACCCTTTTATTTACCTAGTTTGAGCGTAGGACAACGGTAACTCAAAGCGAGGGTAGGTTTGCCTACTCCCATGCTGTGCCGAGTATTATCGGGGATATGGGCGTTGCGTTGCTCCTGTGATCGCCCAAATCTGACGCCCATATCTGAGGAAATGTGAAGGTCAGCTTGTGATTTGGGTATTTCCGAGGGTAGCAATGATAGAGTGATGGGTGTTTTGAACCCGTCATTTCCATAGGCGCACTATACGTATACATATGCATGGCGTTCACATTGCATTGAGCGTCCCATCATGAATAGTGCGATCGCGAGTATTTGAGTATGTTGCCTGCGAGGAAACTCCTATGTCCCACGATTCATCTACCCCAGAGCCAACATCAGCAGATTTTTCAGAACATACACCTCAAGACTCCCCAGAGCCTACAGAGCTTCAGCCAGACAATTCAGAATATCAGGAAGAACAAACTGTAGAAGCGTCCGAGGTCGAGGTTGAGGTATCGGCGTTGGAAATAGAGGTTGGGCAGGTCGAGGAGGTAGGCGATCGCGCCCCACTCCCTGACACCCCGTTTCAAGACCAAGCCGTCGATACCGTTGCATCCGAGGAGATGTCTGATACTCAAGATGACGAAGAAACCTGGCCTCAGACCGAAGATCTAGAGGATGAGTCGGCACAGATGATGAGCGATGAAGAGAGCGCAGATGGGCAAGATGGGCAGGAGGAGACTATAGCAGTAGGAGGGGATTCCCTGAGCGATCGCCCGTTGGCAGATGAGGCAATATCCGAGGCGATTGCCGCAGACGTCGCAGAGCAACCTCAAAAAGCAGCCGCTTCCCCAATTCCCCCAAAAGAATCAGCCCTGGATACGGTCGGAAATTTTGTTGGGTCAGTGTTCCAACTGATTTGGAAAGTTGTCCAAGCGATCGTGCCTCTGTTTCGGGCGATCGCCGTTTTAATCCTACGATTTGTGATTCAAATTTTGCAGCTTTTGCTGGATCTCCTCGAAGGCTCACCAAAGCTACCTGCTCCCACCTCATCTCCAAACAATCTGACCGATCAAGCAGGGGCAAAAACTCCTCTACCTACTGCATCACCCAAACAAAAGCGCTCCCTGCTCAGCGCCGTGGGAGCTGTTTGGAGGGGATTGATCAACTTAGTGCGGGCCGTGTTGCCGGATACCTGGAACCAAAAACTGCCTACACCACTGCTAAATCTCTTACTGGCTGGGGCGATCGCCCTTGCCCTCTGGATTACGCCTTCAATCCTTTTCCCCCGGTCTGCGCCTAAAGCTGCAACCCAACCTCCCCAATCCGAAATACCAGACTCCTCGGTGCCGCCTGCTCTCGATGTGGCCGATACCTCTGAAGATGTTCAAGACAGTAAACCCCTAATCAGTGTTTCAGGTGAAACGGAGATTCCGTTAGATGAGATCGTTTCGGAATCCGGAGATCTAATGCTTCCGCCCATTCGTGGCTTTGCTCCAAGCCAACGGAAATCTATGGAAACGCTGCAAAAGCAACTGGTGGATTTGCGAAATCGTTATGACAGCACGCCTCTACTCATTCAGTCGGCGCACGTCAATGCGAAGCGCGATCGCCTTACGGTAGAACTAGGGGAAGATTGGTATGAGCTGCCCCCTCGCCGCCAAGACCGACTTGCAGAAGACCTTTGGCAGCGATCGCAGCAGGCGAGTTTACCCAAGCTTCTGCTTATAGACGGTGAACAAACGGTTCTGGCAAGAAGCCCAATGGTTGGCCAAGAAATCCTGATTTTACAGCGGCAGCACCCCGTGGCTCCCGCTGTAACTCCTGAAACACGAGAAGATACATGATAATTTTTGTGAATACCTCTCAGATTGGATCAAACGCCCACACAGCTTAGCTCCCACCCATACCTGTAGCGTAGCAAGTTCAAATGAACGCGGCGAACTCTTTACAATTAGCAATGCTATCCGTAGGGGTATATTGCTATACATCATGAGTTTTAAGCCCTTCCCGTAGTATGCATTTGCTTTGGCTGTTGACTGGAATATCGATGATATCCAAAGTCAGCAAACGCCATAGAGAGAATTATCTTAATGTTTTATTTGTGAATAAGATTTAAGCTGTTAACAGCAGACATTTAAAAGGAGTTGAAAGACCATGAGCCGCCGATTGTCCTTAATGGTTCAAGTCTTTGCAACATTAGCGTTAACCGGATTGGGTTGGGTTGCTGATGCGGTTGCCCAGGTCTACTTTCCAGGTGACCAAGGCTCAGCTGTAGAAGCGATTCAAGGTGCTTTGGGATTGCCTGTAGATGGATACTACGGTGTATCGACGGAACAAGCTGTTCTCAGTTTTCAGCGCCGAAATGGCTTAGTTTGCGTCGATGGATTAACGGGGCCGGAAACCTTAGAAGCTTTGGGGCTTGGATACCTAATCACGAATCCGAACGAGCCTTGCGGAAATTTGGCAGGCTTACCCCCTCAAGGCGGACGCCCCCCTGCCCGTACTGTGTGTCCAACGACGTCCTCTGGTTCGTATGTTGCCATTGTTCCTGGAAATACGGGGGACTCGCCCGAATCTCTCCGCAATAAAATTAATGCGATTACACCCGCTACATTACGTCATGCTCCCTGGGGTTCCTTCATTAGTGCAGGTCTGTATGACTCCTATGCCTGTGCAGAAGCTCAAGCGGCTTATTTAAGAGCCGCAGGCTTTGATGCGCGAGCCGTTTACAACCCGTTCTAATGCAATTCACAACCTCAGGTTTGGATGTCTTCGGTGTGATCGCCCCACCATTAGCATGACAGAACCCGCCCATCGGAGACATGGGCGGGTTTTTAGGTCGAGTACCAGGATAGCGATAAATATCTTCCGTCAATATATACGCAATCCCACTGAATACAATTTCCTGAAACTTGTCTACAACTGATCTGGGATAGGTGAACTACGCTACAGTTCACGAGTTTGCATTTACCAGCCGCTCAAGATTAGTTTTTCTAGCTTTTGTCTGGAGGAATAATGCTCTCAGGACAAACTTCTGATCCCGTTCGTCAACAAGCGCTTACGATGCTGATTGCTCAGTTTATTGAGCAAGGTCATCCTGCTGAATACGCAAAACATATGGCAACAGCCACAATTTTTCAAGCTGATCTAGAACTCCGGAATGCACAGCTTGTACGTCTACTAGACTGGATACGACAAGATTACCCAGAGGTTTACAAAGGTGCACTCTCAATTATTGAGGAAACTCGCGAGGACTTCGAGAAGCGAGTACATACTTAAGCATGAATAGCAGACTCTTATAGACGAGCAAAATTAATTTTTAGACCATAAAATAGTCATTGTTTTAGAGATTATTCAGTCGTTTTATCTGGCTGAATAATCCTTGTATCTTTAAATTATTTTCTATCAAAAAATCTAAGAAAGTTCTCTTTTTTCCGGATTGTTTTTTCCATAGATGAACATTAAATTGACAGAACAAGCTTCTGTGTTTTTAGCACCCCGACGGGTTTTCTTAAGGCTCTGGGACTAGTGTTCTCTATAACGCATAACCTTGCTTATCCTAGTAAGCAAGCGAATTCGTACGAAGACAACACGCCACAATCCTTGAACTGTAAAGAAGAAATAAGAATGCAGAAAATTTGGTTTGCGATGTTAGTTCGTTTTTTAGAGTGGGTACTATTTAAATATCCTCGAAGAGAGGTGCTAGAGACAATCACTATTTCTAGTTGACTTAATTAGGATAACGGTGATTTTTCTAGTACGAGTAGTCAGAGTTTAATCGTCGATCTTTAGGTTCGAATTAAACTTCAAATCTGTTTCAAACAATTAGTGCTTGTCTGGAACAAGGTATGAAGTTAGTTAATGAACACTAGCTAGACGAATAATTCAGGTCTGGATACTCAACCGAAATACGAGGGTGTAGTCTGTCTCACACTCGATTTTTAACAGCTTACATTCTGCTTTCGTAAGTTGTTTCTGTCTAACCAGTCCATTCAAACATTTCCTTAGGTGATTAACTATGGCAGTTGAAAAAGTAAACTCCTCCTCTAGCCTTGCTGAAGTTGTTGACCGCATCCTCGACAAAGGTATCGTTGTTGATGCATGGGTTCGTGTTTCATTGGTTGGTATCGAACTACTGGCTATTGAGGCTCGCGTTGTGATTGCGTCCGTAGAAACCTACTTGAAGTATGCAGAAGCTGTAGGTCTGACTGCTCAGGCTGCTGTTCCTGCATAGGACTCACAACCCTTGGTAGTGCTCTCTACTGGGTAGAGGGCCTTCTGGGGAGTCCCAGACTCCCCTCCAGCCTTCCCTTGCGATCGCACTGGGTAGGTTTCACTATTCCTCACCCCAGCAGGAGGTATTCCCATGAGTTCCCTCAGAGATTCGTGGCAGGCACTACGAGTCCAGCGCCAGCAAGAATTTAATCAACGGCAAATCGAGGTGCAGGAACTGCTCAGTGGGTTCTCAGCTGAACGGCAAGCTCAGGCTGCGCAATTACGTAGCGAACTCAGCCAATTTCAGCAAGAAATTAGAACCGCCACTCAACTGTTTCTTGCATCTGCTAGTCAACAGCGCCAAATTCAGGCGCAGCAACTGTTTCAAGAGCTAGAGAGCTATACCCGCGTCATTAAAGCGGAAACGGCTGAGTTTTTGTCTCAAGTGACGAGCGATCGCACCCTAATGGCACAACAGCTTACCCGCGATCTGCAAGGGTTTCGTCGTGAGTTATCCACCCTTGTGGCAGCCCTCATTCAGGCGTACACCGAAAAGCGTCATCAGGACGAAATCCAAATTATGCAAGAGCTAGCCACCTACGTCGAAGATCTCAAAGCCGACGTCCAGGTTTACCTGTCGGAATTGGGAGCCATGCGCGAACGACGGGCTGAGCAGGTTTGGAGCGAACTTCAGCAGAGCCATGACAAGCGCTTGGCTGAAGTAGAGGCGCTGTTTCGCGACTTGGCAGACTTTCGGGCAGAGCTTACGTCCTATTGCACCAGCATCCGACAAAGCGTTTGGGGAAACGAAGGCGTTCCCGTTGCTGCCCCAAAGCCAACGATGCAGCTTAAAAGACCCGCCGCCAAACCTGCATCTTCTAACAAGGTACAGGCTAAAGCAAAGGCGAAGGTAGCCCCTGCGCCCAAAGCCGTGCCTCCAGCTAAACCAGCGGCGATCGCCCCCCCTCCTGCTATAGAAGCACCCGCTCCAGTTCCAGCCCCAGTCGCACCCAAGGTTGATGAGACAGCATCTAACTCCGATGCCCATCATCACCCCCTGGCTCAACTGGAAGCCGAAATTTGTGAGCATATCCGCAAAATGCAGGGAGCTAGACTCCCCGAAATCGAGACAGCCTTGGGAATTAACCGCTTCCAAGCCGTTGATGCACTACGTGCGTTGATCAAGGAAGGTCTGGTAACTCAACGCGATCGCGTCTACTTGATTCAAGAGGAAGTAAGCCTGTGACCACTGTTCTCCATGCCCGACCTCGCGGTTTCGTAAGCACCCCCGCTATCGAGCGCATCATTGCCCGCGCATTGCGCTATCTCCAGTCAGGATTCCCGGTTCACCTCCGGGGGGCTGCCGGAACTGGAAAAACGACTTTGGCACTCCATTTAGCCGACCTACTGAGTCGTCCCATCATGCTGTTGTTCGGAGATGACGAGTTTAAGTCTACCGACCTGATTGGCAACCAGTCGGGTTACACCCGCAAGAAAGTTGTGGATAACTTTATTCACAGCGTCGTCAAGATGGAAGATGAGCTTCGGCATAACTGGGTCGATTCCCGTTTGACCCTCGCCTGCCGCGAAGGATTCACCCTGGTCTATGACGAATTTAACCGCTCACGCCCAGAAGTGAATAATGTACTCCTGTCCGCATTGGAAGAGAAGTTGCTGGTGTTGCCACCCAGCAGCAACCGCAACGAGTACATTCGGGTTAATCCGCATTTCCGTGCCATCTTCACCTCGAACCCAGAGGAGTATTGTGGGGTTCATGCCACTCAGGATGCCTTGTTGGATCGATTAATCACCATCAACATTCCTGAACCGGATGAGCTAACCCAGCAGGAAATCATTGCCCAGAAAGTCGGTATCGATCGCCAGAGTGCAGTAACGATTGTGCAACTGGTGCGTCGGTTCCGCGTTAAGGCCAATCTGGAAAACTCGTCTGGATTGCGGTCGTGTTTAATGATTTCCAAAATTTGTCATGAGCATGGCATTATTGCGGGCACGGAGAACGCCGAATTTCGAGATCTCTGCCAGGATATTTTGCTCTCTCGATCGGGGCTGCCCGTTCGTCAGGCGACCCAACTGATTTGGGAAACCTTTAATGAACTGGTTGGGGTTAGCTTTACGCCTCAAGAGCCTACGGATCACCTATTCGATCCCTATAGACCACCGGTGGATGGCGATCTTGACGATTCCGCAGAAGCCGATGCCCTACTGGCAGAAGTCCAGGCGCAGGCTGCTCGTTCTTTAGTTCTAGATACACCAGAACCCCAGGTAAATGCCCCAGCAGAAACAAATCAGCCGGAAATTATCGATGAACTGACCGAAGCTGTCATCGATCTTGACGAAGCTCAGGGGGGTGACGAGCACATTGAAGACGTTGCCGAACTTGAAAATTCTGATGAAATTGCCGATGTAGCAGCGACAGAACTCGCTGAAGCTGACGAGGACGAAGCTGGAATTGTTGATGCGTTAGCAGCAGACAGTCTTGATGATCAGGAACCTGGGGATCAGGAACTCGATGTAGAGGCAGAAGCTGAAGATCTCGAAATTGCTGAGCCCACTCCTACCGAAGCGGCGGATGTAGAGGCGATCGCCCCTTCTGAAGAATCTGTGATTGCTGAAGAGGATACCCTTGTTGTGGAACCAACTGTTTTGGTTGAATCAGCCATCGCTGTTGACGACGTTAAAGCGGACGTAACAGCGGCAGAGCTTGAGTCACCGGAACTTGAAGCCTTGGATGCTGACTCTGGCGAAGCGGAGGATGACTTCGACGCCGAAGCGAACGTGACAGAAACAGTTTCCAATGACCTCGATGATGAGGCGATCGCCCTTGCTGCTGCACCGAGTACAATTGATCCAGTAATCGAAGAGTTTTCGGAAGTGCCCTTTGAGCGAGATGTGTACGCCTACCTACAGACCACAGAAGAAGCTCGTCCATCGGAAATTGAAGTTGCGCTAAGCATCAACCGTTTCCAGTCGATTAATGCGCTGCGTTCTTTGGTCGATAAAGGTCTCATTCTGATCCAATCCAGTCCCGACAAGCCCTCAACCTATCGTTTGAATACCTCTGTCCCGGCTACTGCCTCAGTGTGACCTCACGTCCCTAGTGTCCTATGACAACCACCATGCCCACCCGCTCATCCCCCCAATCCCATCGCACGATCGCAACGGCCACGCAAGGATCAACCCTGGCTGATGTCTTAGAGCGCGTTCTCGATAAAGGGATTGTGATTGCGGGTGACATTTCTGTTTCCGTTGGTTCCACTGAACTGCTCAGCATCCGCATCCGTCTCCTCATTTCCTCGGTTGATAAGGCTAAGGAAATTGGCATTAACTGGTGGGAGAGCGATCCGTATCTGAGTGGTCAAGCCCAGCAGCTCTTACAGGCGAATCAGCAACTTCAAGCCCGTATCGAAAGCTTAGAAACCGAGCTACGCGCTTTAAGGGCTGCGCCGGAGACTCCCTAGCGGAACCGATCTCTATGGCGATTGCCCATTGGCGTCGTTCTCTGGTGTCAGGGTACTACCCCACCGAATAACCTGAATTCCGCCTGTTAGAGGGAAGTACACCACTATAGAGACTTTAGGAGTTTTCTGTGATTACGATTCGTACGATGAAACAAATTGCCACCAGTCGCTCTATTCCTAGCTTTCGGTCGGCAGGATCACGACTGGTAGATAGTTCTGCCGCATTCGATCAGGCGCGAATGGATGCTGAGCGCGATCGCCAAATTGCACAGGAATCCTTGCGTCAGTGGCGAAGCACGCTCTGGAGCCGTCAGTTCAAGAATCGCTAAGATTAGTAGCGCTTACCCCTTGGATCTCATCACTATAGAGACATACAGCGTTTATATGAACACTGTACCTATGGAGCAATTCGATCAACCCGATCAACCTAAACCGATGAACCAAGTGCAACGTCAACCCAAACCCTATCTTGATTCAGAGCACTATCGACAAATGCTAGTGCGCGACGGCGAGCGACGTTTTCAGGAATGGCACACCGCATTTCTGGAACACCAAAAAACGTTTCGTAATGCTACACAGGAGGGCGTTGGCAAAGCGTCTTTGCGAGACGCAGCGTCCCAAGACAATCACCAAGTGTAGGGTGATCATGATTCAACCGGATAATGCGTCCTCAGACATCCCATCCGATACCATCGATTTAAACTCTGCACTCTCCGCACCGTCAAAGCCAAATTCAGGACTTGCCCCTCTTTTGCTGACGGTCGTTGAGTTGGTGCGGCAATTGATGGAAGCGCAGATCATTCGACGGATGGATCAGGGTGAGCTAACCGAGGCTGATTTGGAACGGGCAGCGGAAAGCCTCCGCAAACTTGAGGAGCAAGTTATCCAGCTTTGCGAGATTTTTGAGATTGATCCCGCCGATCTCAACATTGATTTAGGCGACATCGGAACATTGCTGCCCAGAACAGGGTACTACCCTGGCGAAACTTCAACCAACCCGTCAATTCTAGAACTCCTGGATCGCCTGCTCAATGTTGGTGTCGTCCTCGAAGGCGATGTCGAACTGGGCCTTGCACAGCTTAACTTGATCCATGCGAAGTTACGCCTAGTTCTCACCTCGAAACCCGTTTGATTTGCTGCAAACGAGGGAACTCTATCAATGGTGCTTCCTGCGTTCGGAACAAAGGGGACTGGGAACCTGGAATCATAATGACGCCGATCCGCTCCCCTTTGCCCTCCGTCCAACCAGAGCAAGCATACCCCTTCCAATCCGCCGATTTATCACTGACAACCCCAAGGTGATTTCCCATGTCAAACGGTCTGTACCTATACGGCATTTTCCCAACCCCTGGCCCCACCCATCTGGAAATTGAAGGGCTAGATAAGCAGCCAGTGAAGTCGCACCAGCTTGATCAGTTTGTTTTTCTCTACTCTGATGCTCAGCAGGATCGCTATCTGGCAAGCCGCCGCAACTTACTAGGACATGAACGGGTTCTAGAACATGCGATGGAGCACGGATTTCATACTCTGCTCCCCCTGCAATTTGGTCTCATTATTGATGATTGGGATATGGTGCGGGAGCAGCTTATTACGCCCCAGGGCGAAAAACTCAGCACGTTGCTTCATCACTTGGAAGGACAACGAGAAGTAGGTGTGAAACTGTTTTGGGAAACGGAGAAAGAGCTAGAAGCCTTGATGGCTGAAAACGATACCTTGCGGGCGGAGCGCGATCGCCTTGAAGGACGCACCCTCAGCATGGATGAGATTGTCCGGATTGGGCAGGCTATAGAACAGGCCATGGAGGATCGTAAAGACGCTATTATCCAAACCTTTCAAACCACGCTCAATCCGCTAGCCACCAAGGTCGTTGAAAATGATCCGCTAACGGAGACCATGATTTATAATGCGGCCTATTTGATTTCGTGGGATGCGGAGTCGGCGTTTAGCGAAAAGGTAGAACACCTCGATCACCATTTTGAAAATCGCTTGCGGATTCGCTACAACAACTTCACAGCTCCGTTTAACTTTGCCCAATTAGAAGCCTTTGCCTAGTGGATCTCTAGAGAATTGCTCCATTGCCATGACCTTCACCGCAATCCCAGAGGTTTTTTATGTTTCTTGATCTCCTCTTTGCCCCGATCACCGCTCCCGTTAACGGTCTTGCCTGGATTGGAAATAAAATTCTAGAACATGCAGGTTCGGATCTGGACGAGAAAGAATCCTTGCAAAAACAGCTCCTCGCCCTGCAACTCGCCTTTGATATGGGCGATATCTCCGAAGAAGAATTCGAGGAGCAGGAAGAGGAGCTATTGCTGGCTATCGATGCACTCACCTATCCGCCAGAAGAAGGATAACTCGGAGTGTGATGGTTTCCGTAGTTTTGGAACTCTAGGGGGTTTTCAGGTTTTCTAGACCTGAAATAACCCGTGCGGATTCGATGCGATCGCCTTGCTGAATCGCGTCCACAACCTCCATACCCTCAGTTACGTACCCCAAAACGGCGTAGTTGCCATCTAAAAAGCCTAAATCCGACAACGCAAAGTAAAACTGTGATGATGCTGAATCTGGCATTTGCGATCGCGCCATCGCAACCGCACCCCGCTGATGCATCAACACTGGGGGACGGTCAACCTTCGCGTCTTCCAACGTGCGGCTGTAAACAATTTCACTATTACTCCCTTGGGGCTTAATTTCTAGGGGAATGTAGCGAGGGAGTCCTGTTTCTGGATCAACATAGCTTCCAGTGCCGTACATCTGAGGCGGAACATTGGGATCCTTCGTTTGCGGATCGCCACCCTGCACTACAAAGGGTTCTGGATCTCTGACGACTCGATGAAAGGCTGTACCGTCATATACGCCCTTCTGCACCAAATCGACAAAATTACCAGCGGTAATCGGCGCATTGGTGCCATCGACCTCAATCCGAATTGGGCTGCCGTTAACGATCAGTTCAACCGTAGCCGTGCCATCCAGACGAGGCAGCGAACTTGCCATGGGAGCGTTGACAATGCTGGTACTTTGAGGTGTTGATGTCGCAGATGCCGTTTCTGCGGCTTCTTGAGTGGCGCAAGAGATAAGGGCGATCGCCAATACGAGGAACAACCCCACCGAAAACAGGGGTTTAAGAATAGGTTTGATCACGTTCATTCAACTAAATCCTTGGTTTCTAGATCTGTGTACGTTACAGCCCTTCAAGTGGAACGCCCAAGAATCGTGCTAGTTCTGCCCCCTGATTCTCAAGACGTGAGAGTGCCATCGGCTGCCCTACTGGAGTTAAGGGTAAATCGCCCTTCCCCTTCACGCGAAGATATAAAACTCGCCGGGGATTCAGCCCTTCCTTGATTTCCACACGAATCGCTTGCACATCTTCTAAGGGGTAAGAAACCTCAATGGTGCGATTCTTGCCCAAAAACCCCTTCCGAAAAATGGTCACAGTTCCCGTATTCCGATCAAATCGATTAAAGCCGCCACCCACGTCTAAAAGAATGACACTCCATAAGTAAGTGGCTAGCAGCAAACCCGCCACACCATAGAATCCCATGACGGCACCTTGAGGTACGAAAATTAAATCCGTCGGACTGGCAAACGGTAGTAGGTTGACTTTGAAATAGCTCGATAAGCTTGCGAGCAGGAAGCCCAGGCTGCCGCCTAAAACTACAGTTGCCCACCAGTAATTGCTAAATCGCCTAGACCCCAGAACATCTTGGGTGAGGGTTAAATCGGCTGTCTTTTTTGTTGTAGAGGACGACATGGGTAAAAATCCTAATTTTTTAAGTGATATGCAAAAACCTGGGCAGGGAGTGGAGCTTTAAGCTATATGCCTATTTTCGAGAGGCAACAGTGACAGTGTTTCAGATTCATGGATAAGACACCGTTATCTACTCTAACGCTTGATATTCAGCATTGGTACGTTACAAATCTGAGAGAACAAAGGAAGCATTGGATCTCCAAAAAACGCTGTGAATCCCACTCAAAGCGAGTTTTAGGAAAAATGAATTGCTCATATCAGATTGTAAAATTTTTAATATCTCTATATCATAGAGAGACGTTAAGTGCTGTTCACCGTGGGATGCGATCGCATGGTGTAAGGCAAAGTTAGCGTTGGATAGCGCCTAGCTAGGTTTGAGGATCAAGCTTAGGAAGCGTCCAAATAAAATCTAAAAGCCTGGCTGATTAGCAGGTTTTCTTAGCCCTTGGGAAGGGTATCCTGCTCTCGCCTTAGGGATTTGCTGCGATATTAACGAGGATATGAAATGACCATAGCAATGGGGCGCGCGCAAGCCCAGCGAGGATGGTTCGACGTTCTCGACGACTGGCTCAAGCGTG
>JACYMB010000084.1 GCA_015272205.1 Synechococcales cyanobacterium T60_A2020_003
CGATCTGGGGGAGCCCGCGCTCTACCCGATAGGGTGAGCGTCGGGAGGATGTCACTGCTTTACATAGATTGAATTTTGACGTTGCTTTGAGGGTTTGACAATGGTACGTCGAACTGTAACAAAGAGTTTAAGAGAATTTCCGATAGAGCCAGCAAACCGAAATTTAGAGTTGGATTTTGATCAATGGGCGGCTGAAGTGAGACAGCAAATGCTAGCGGCGTTGCGTAGACGCGGCAACGATAGTGAAGATATGGATTGAAAGGCGTCTAGCAATACGCTAGGGCAAGATTGGTTTTGAGTAGCTGGACAATGGTAATGGCAACGGAATGCGCTTAGGCTGCATTCCGTTTTTTTATGAGTAGGTTTTGCGCGAGTTAACGCTCGGAACACTAAGATATAAACTTATACCCTATACGGCTCGATGCTTTCCACCTTGGGAATAGGCTTAGTTTTAACCTGAGTTAAGACTCAATTGATTGAATCATCCATTTTTGTGCAATTTTCAGGCTATGTCTTCTACTGCTTCTAGTCTTGATGTTATTTGGGTGATTTTCTGCGCTATTCTCGTTAGTACTATGCAGGCCGGGTTTTGTTGCCTAGAAAGCGGACTGGTTCGGGCTAAAAACAGTATTAACGTTGCGATCAAAAATCTAGTCGATTTTTGCATTGCCTGTTCTATGTTTTGGCTGCTGGGTTTCACCCTGATGTTTGGTGCAACAGCACGGGGACTGGTCGGGACTCAGCTTCCGCCTACTAGTACCTGGACAGCTCAAGACTATGCCTTTTTCCTGTTTGAACTGGCGTTTTGTGGCACGGCGACCACGATTGTGTCTGGAGCCGTCGCAGAGCGTATGAGTTTTGGCGGATACTTTATTACAGCCGTTGTGTTGTCGTCGTGCATTTATCCGACTACTGGACATTGGGTGTGGGGTGGCCTATGGTTTGATACGACTCCCGGTTGGTTACACCGCTTACATTTTCATGACTTTGCGGGATCGACGGTAGTTCACTCAGTGGGCGCTTGGACGGCCTTCGCTGCCATTCTGATCATTGGCCCTCGATTGGGACGATTTGGCCCTCGCAGCAAACAGATTGATGGTCACAATTTGCCCATCGCTGTGTTGGGCGTGTTTTTGCTGTGGTTTGGCTGGTTCGGATTTAATGGGGGCAGTACCTTTGCATTCACTGATCAGGTTCCGCGCATTCTGGTGAATACGGCTCAGGGAGGAGCGGCTGGAGGTCTTGCGGCTTTGATCACAACGTGGATTATCCATCGACGCCCGCAAGTTCCATTGATCATGAACGGTGTCATTGGAGGGTTGGTGTCGGTCACAGCGGGGTGTGATTTCATGATTCCTTTGGGAGCCGCCTGGGCGGGAGCCATCGGAGGGATTTTATGTACGGTGTCTGCCCGACTGTTGAGCCAGTACAACATTGATGATGCGGTGGGTGTTGTGCCTGCCCATTTGGTGTGTGGGGTTTGGGGAACCTTAGCGGTACCCTTGTTTATCGATCCGCTGTTATGACCCGAGCCGTCCAGTCTGTGGCACAAGCTAGGTGTGCAGCTTTTGGGTGTTGTAACGGTTGGCCTGTATGCGTTCTCATTAAGCTACCTCGTCTTGTGGGGTGTTAATCGAATTTATCCGCTGCGAGTGACGGCCGATCAAGAGCGCATTGGGTTGAATATCTCTGAACATGGGGCAAGCACTGCGATTCAAGATTTATTGAGCAGCATGAATACGCACTCCTTGATGGGGGACTTCACCCAGCCTGTGATTGTGGAGCCGGAAACGGATGTCACGCTAATCGCGAATCATTACAACCGGGTGCTGGATACGATGAACCGGATGCAGGCGGATTTAAGTCTCAGTCATGATCGCCTACTCAAGATTTTGAATTCTCCGGCGTTTCCAGTCATTATCAGCAATATCGAGCATGGCATTATTCAATCCCTGCGGGTCGATTCCCCGCCGCTCTGCGGCGTAAAATGCCAGGATG
>JACYMB010000085.1 GCA_015272205.1 Synechococcales cyanobacterium T60_A2020_003
AACTTAGCACTTTCAGCCTCTCTAACCTGCCCCTCTCTTATCCCGAACTGACGTTGACATTACGATTAATGTTCTGATTAGTCTTTCGAAACACTTACGGCATCTTACGAACGTCATTGAAGAGTTATCGTTTAAGGATGTACCGCAACGATTAGCTACTTATTTGCTGAAGCTGAGTCAGAGCGATGCGGATAATAATTCCCAGCCATCATGCCCTTACCAAGTTGTGACCCTTGATTGAACTAAAAGTCAACTTGCTGCCGCTTTGGGAACCATTCCAGCAACCCTTTCAAGAGCGTTTTATCACCTCAGCAATGAAGGCATGATTCGTGTTAATGGCTCCCACATTAAATTGCTGGATTGCGATCGCCTCCAAAGTTTGAGTCGATTATCAGAGCAAAATAACAATCAGACGAATTAATCCCATCCGCAAAGTGTCCGATATAGTTCTAGCCATATCGGTTAGGATATTAGCTTATCCTGAATTCACGTCATTTTACGAATGGGCTATTGTCGATGCCAACGTGCTGGAGTCTGACGTGCGCGATCGCAACTCTAGATACACCAACAGCGCATTAATGTCCGCTGGATTCACACCCCCAATCCGGGCAGCTTGCCCAACGGTCAGCGGCTTAACGGTAGAAAGCTTCTCCCGCGATTCCATCGAGAGGGTACTGATGGCATGATAATCCAAATCCTCTGGCAACCGCCGATTGGCATGGCGCATCACCTGGTTAATTTGCTGTTGCTGCCGCTGAATGTAGCCAGAGTACTTGATATCAATTTCTGCGCCTTCCTTTTCCGTTGGGTTCAGACTAGGATTGCCCAATCCGAATCGATCCAGATCGACATAGTGAAACCGGGGACGGCGCAGCAAATCGGCTAGAGTAATCGAACCTTTGATCGTCCACTGATCTGTTGCATTCGCTTCCCGCTGTTCCTGACAAATCGCCTGCCCAACCGGATCATGCTCCTTAAGGCGGGTTTCGTGCAGACGCTCCTTCTCGGCAGTAATATTCGCCTGCTTACGGGTAAACAGATCCCAACGGCGATCGTCAATTAAGCCCAGATCCCGTCCCAGAGGGGTTAACCGCTGGTCGGCATTGTCCGATCGCAGCAGCAGACGGTATTCCGAACGGGAGGTGAGCATCCGGTAGGGTTCGCGTAAGTCCTTCGTACATAAATCGTCAATCAACGTGCCCATGTAGCTATGCTCGCGGGGCAGAATCACCATATCCAATCCCCGTACAAACTGAGCTGCGTTCATACCCGCGAGTAAACCTTGCGCTGCGGCTTCCTCATACCCCGTCGTGCCGTTAATCTGCCCCGCACAAAATAGCCCCTCGATGCGCTTCGTCATCAGCGTGGGGTAGCACTGCGTTGCCGGAAGATAATCGTACTCAACCGCGTAGGCCGGACGCAGCATGGCGCACTGTTCCAAACCAGGGAGCGATCGCAGCATCTGAAGCTGTAACGCTTCCGGCAGTCCCGTGGAGAACCCCTGGATGTAAAGCTCTGGAATGTCTCGACCTTCCGGCTCGATAAAAATTTGGTGAGAGTCTTTGTCAGCAAAGCGCACAATTTTATCTTCAATGCTGGGACAGTAGCGTGGCCCTTTAGCATCGACCCAGCCCCCGTATACAGGAGAGAGATGAAGGTTTTCCCGAATGAGCCGATGGGTTTCAGCCGTTGTACAGGTGAGATGGCACGGCATCTGCTCTCGCTCGACCCAAACCTCTGGATCAAAGCTAAACCAGCGCACCTCCGCATCTCCGGGTTGGGGTTCCATTTTGCTGAAGTTCACCGAGCGGCGATCAACCCGGGCGGGTGTTCCCGTTTTCAAACGACCCGTTTCAAATCCTAGGCGGTTCAGGGTTTCCGTCAGTCCTTCCGCTGCAAATTCGCCCGCTCGTCCTGCGGCCATCGACTTCTTGCCAACCCAGATCCGCCCCCCTAGGAACGTTCCCGTCGTCAGCACAACGGCCTTGCAGCGAAATCCAACTCCGAAATAGGTCTGAACGCCAATCACCTCGTCATTCTTGCCTAGAGCAAGATCGGTGACCATACCTTCCCGTAGGGTGAGATTCGGCTGATTTTCCACAATCTGTTTCATGACAGCGGCGTATTCCCGCTTGTCGGTTTGTGCCCGCAATGCCCACACCGCAGGGCCACGGGAGGAATTCAACACTCGCTTTTGTAAATAGGTGCGATCGGCCATTTTGCCAATTTCGCCACCTAAGGCATCAACCTCGTGGGTAAGCTGCGACTTAGCAGGGCCACCCACTGCTGGATTACAGGGTTGCCACGCAATTTTGTCGAGGTTCAGGGTGATCATCAACGTCTGGCACCCCATCCGGGCGGATGCCAACGCCGCTTCACAACCGGAATGTCCTGCGCCCACAACAATTACATCAAAGTCGTCAATGAAGTCGATAGAAGATTGTAGAGTCATAGTTAAGGGCGATCGCAGACGCTAGCAGACTGAAAGAACCTGCTCTATTCTAGCGAGGTCTTCTGACCCTCTGGAATGTTTGCTGACTAGACACTGGTAATGTAGCCCAGCTTGGCTCAGACTCAGGAAGGTCAGACATCTGAAAATGATGAGGGAGCGGGATCTGCACCAATTTCTACCAATTGATCATTCAGGAGTCGATTCATTTGTTTCGCGGCAGACTCAATATGCTGCAAGTACTCCTGCCGTTTATCCTCACTACATTGGTGTCCATGCTGTTTCAATAGCCGGACGGAAAGCAAAATAACACTTAACGGGGTGTGGATTTCGTGAGACATTGCGGTGACAAACTGGGTCTTCTGCTCACTGAATTGGTTCATATGCATTGAATCCATCACCACATTTATCCCTTAGTCACAATGATATTGTTATGAACATAGACTGTGTACCTAGTGCAGGCTGGCAGGAATTGCTAACCAGTGTTCACAACCTCATCAAACCCCTTAAACTTCCATAGAAACGGCTTGGCAAAGGTGCGGTTGAAAGAGTCAATGAAGCTCAAAATCTGCTGCTTGAGGTCAGCAGTCGAGGTGAAGCTTCCCCATCGCAATCACCGCCGCACCAGGATGCTAAACCAACCTTCAATCTGGTTGAGCCACGAGGTGTGCTTCGGCACATAGACAAAGCGAATCCGATGGCTCGAGTCACTCAAGAAGACCTGACGAGAGCACATCGACTTGAGAATCCCGGACTTGCCCTTGATGCCCAAGTCCTCAGACACGGGTGCAGTTGTGTATTGTCCACATGGTCAGGAATTCCTTAGCCTACGTGTCCTACAAAGACCGTAAAGCGGTTGCTGCGGACTTGCGGCTTATTTACACAGCAGCAACCGAAGCGGAAGCTGAACAGCAGTTGATGGCGTTCGCTCAGAGGTGGGATAACCAGTATCCGACGATTAGCAAGTCCTGGATGAACCACTGGCAGTGGATTATTCCCTTCTTTGCCTTCCCTCTGGAAATCCGCAAAGTCATTTACACCACCAATGCCATTGAATCGGTCAACATGGGCCTGCGCAAAGTCCTCAAGAATCATCGTGCCTTCCCAACCGACGATTCTGCCTTGAAAGTGATTTCCTTGGCGATCGCCAACATTTCCAAGAAGTGGACGATGCCGATTCCGAATGGGAAGCCTGCTCTCAATCGCTTCGCGATCGAGTTCGGCGATTGCTTTCCTCTATAACCATTCACTCCTGACACAAACTATTTGACATACCCCCACAACCTTGACTATCGCTAACTTTGTCACGATTTAGATCTCCCGCCCCTA
Source organism: Synechococcales cyanobacterium T60_A2020_003 (assembly GCA_015272205.1). NCBI lineage: Bacteria > Bacillati > Cyanobacteriota > Cyanophyceae > Synechococcales > Synechococcales cyanobacterium T60_A2020_003. The sequence goes on from JACYMB010000085.1 coordinate 3,779, forward strand.
TCTAGATCTACGACTTGTGCGGTGTATTCAGCCGAGTCCGACTGCGTTTGCAAAAGAAGTCGTAGATCTGATGTTGCTTAGGATGCGGTAGTTTCAGCAGGAGTTGGTGCGCTTTCTTGCGATCGCCGCTGCATCATTTCAAAGATCGAGTCCTTCTCGATGAGTCCGACAACCGAGCCATCATCCTTAACGACCGTTAGAACGCCAGGATCTTCAGCCTGTATCAACGGCATCACATCCAGTAAGGATTCAGTGGCCGGAATTTTCTGTACCTTCTCGATCGGCTTGGTCAGATCCCGCACCGGAACATCCCACCAATCGTTCGTCGGAATCGTCTTCATGGCATCCACTTCAATGTCGCCAATCAGTTGCCCATCGGCATCCACCACCAGGAACTTGCGCCAGTTGACCTTGCTCCCAATGATGTAGGTATTCGCAAACTCACGCAGGGACAGATCTGCCGAGACAACAGGGCTTTCGGCATACACTGCATCCGAAGCCGTCAAACCGCTCAGTTGCTCTTGAATTGCCGCTGATTGCGCCGATCGCCCTGCATTTTGCAGCAAGAACCAGCCGATCAGCAATGTCCAAATGCTGCCAAACTCGGTCAAGCCCAAAATTGAAGCGATCCCCAATAGAACTCCAATCCAGCCGAACACCTGTCCAACCGTACTGGCAAAGGCAACGCCCTTGTAGGGTTTTCCGGTAATCTTCCAGACGATCGCCTTCAAAACGTTGCCGCCATCCAGGGGCAATCCCGGAATCAGGTTAAACAGCGCTAGTACCAGATTGATATAGGCCAGCAGCGATACCATGGCCGCGATGGGGCCAGCAATGGGCGTAAAGATTTGCACAGCCAGTAAGAGGGCGAAGATACCCAAGCTGACGAGAGGGCCAGCGATCGCCACTTTGAAGGCATCCCCAGGGGTTTTCGATTCCTCTTCTAAGCTAGCCAAACCACCAAAGAGGAACAGGGTAATGGATTTCACCTCAATGCCCTGCCGCATAGCCACTAGGCTATGTCCTAGTTCATGAGCCAGCACCGATCCAAATAGCAAAAGCGCTGTGATGAATCCCAATACCCAAGCAAATACGTCCAGCCCTGGAAAAAGAAAGGCCAAGCGTCCGCTGTAGCTCAGCGTCACCAGTGCTAATACGACAAACCAAGACGGATTAATAAAAAACGGAATCCCAAATAGGCTTCCTATGCGGATGTTTCCATTCATGCCGCTACCTCAGAACCAATATCATGACCAATCTGCACAACACAGTTGGAAGCATCTCTAGGCTTATAACCTATAGACCTATCCCCACTGTACGTGAAACCAGCACGATATTTCGTGATCCATCTATCGTAAAAACCGATCGCCTGGGCAACGTATCGTCAAGGCTATCCCTATCCTGGGGCGCTCAAGATAACTTTTGCTTTATGAAGGCAATCACTTGGGCAAGCTGTTTTTTCACCGCTTCCAGATCGCGATGTAGCACCGCATTCTGCTGTTGAAGTTTTTTCACTTCGGCTTGAAGTCGATGGAGGTCTGCCGAGGCACTGTGAGCCGCAGGGGCTGGGTTGGCGTGGGGTGGCGTGGCGGCTGGCACTACTCCCGGCGACTGTCGGCTTTTGGCTTTCGCCATAGCAATTTTGATGGCACGCATCAAGCCCGCTGCCTCAAACGGTTTGCTAATAAATTCAAAATAGTCAAACAGTTCGGGCACGGTAGCCATGACATCTTCTTTTCGTCCAGACATCATGACCACTGGAATGGTG
>JACYMB010000086.1 GCA_015272205.1 Synechococcales cyanobacterium T60_A2020_003
GCTATCATCGTCGTTCGATTGCTGAAACTACCATGTTCCGCTTTAAGACTATTTTTGGGGGCAATCTCAGTGCACGTCAATTTGACAATCAAGCCGTGGAATTGTTCATCAAATGTGTTGCGCTCAACCGCATGATTCAGATCGCTAAACCCGATAGCTACAAGGTTGAAGGTTAATACCAGGACACTCTCAAGGCGAACCTGACCGTTTTTCTAATCATGCAACAAAGCCAAACGGAACCACAATGATTCTCGGTTCCAAATTGACTCTGTAAACCTGAGTAATCTTTCATGATCTTTGACAAAGATAGGTAACGCAAATCATAGTTTCGTGCCATGCAGGGGACAACGCTAATCTACAAGGGCGATCGCGTCTACACTAGAGGCAGGGTTCCAGGCTCAAGATCCGTCTCTAAACGCTACAGTATCGTCCTGGAATTCAGCGCATTGGACATTAAGGAGTTCAGATTTGGGTGCTAACGTATTGCCAGGTCGCAGTTTTCCCCTGGGAGCAACCCCCTCCGTAGATGGGGTTAACTTCTCCATCTTTTCGGCGCATTGCGACGCCATTGAGCTATTGCTGTTTGATCATCCAGAGGATGCTAAGCCGAGTCGCACCATTGCCTTTGATCCCAAGTACAACAAAACGATTCATTACTGGCACATGTTTGTGCCGGGTATCAAAACCGGACAACTGTATGGATATCGGGTGTATGGCCCTTTTGATCCATCCAAGGGATTGCGATTCGACAGCAGCAAGGTACTCCTTGATCCCTATGCAAAGGCGATCGTCGGATGGGAGACCTACGATCGCGAAGCAGCCATCTATCCGGGTGATAACTGCGCCCATGCTCTAAAAGGTGTGGTTGTTGATCCGTCTACTTACAACTGGGAAGATGATATTCCGCTGCAAATTCCCTTCCGGAAAAGCGTCATTTATGAACTCCATGTCGGGGGCTTTACGCGCCACCCCAATTCGGGCATCGCGCCAGAGAAACGGGGAACCTATGCTGGCCTCATCGAGAAAATTCCCTATCTCCAAGACTTGGGGATAACCGCTGTTGAACTGTTACCCATCCATCAGTTTGACGAACAAGATGTCCAACCGGGACTGATTAACTATTGGGGATACAGCACCCTCTCGTTCTTTGCCCCTCACCACACCTATAGCTATCGCAAAGATCCCTTTGGCCCAATTGATGAATTTCGGGATTTGGTCAAAGCGCTGCATAAAGCGGGGATTGAGGTGATTCTTGATGTTGTGTTTAACCACACCGCAGAGGGCAATCATGAAGGGCCAACGCTCTCGTTTAGGGGTTTAGATAACTCCACCTACTATTTTTTAGACGACGATGATCCCTCTCTCTATAGTAACTATTCGGGATGTGGCAATGCCCTGAAAGCCAATCATCCGGTGGTGGGTAGCCTTATTTTGAATAGCCTCCGCTATTGGGCTGCCGAGATGCATGTGGATGGCTTCCGGTTTGACCTAGCCGCAATTTTGGCACGCAATGTAAAAGGTCACCCCATGGACGATCACTCCCCGATTCTGTGGGCCATTGACATCGACCCCATGCTGATCGAGTCTAAGGTGATTGCCGAAGCCTGGGATGCGGCCGGATATTATGCCGTGGGTGAGTTTATCGAACGGAGCGATCGCTTTGCAGAGTGGAATGGCCCCTTCCGGGACGACGTGCGCCGCTTTATCAAAGGTGACACGAACATGGTAGGTACGCTTGCGGCCCGGATCTTAGGCAGTCCTGACATCTACCAGAAACACAACTTTGCCACCGATCGCAGTATTAACTTTGTCACCTGCCATGACGGTTTTACGCTCAACGACCTGGTCTCCTATAACGAAAAGCATAACGAGGCCAACGGCGAAGACAATCGAGACGGAGCCAACGACAACTATAGCTGGAACTGTGGTGTAGAAGGCGAGACCGACGATCCGGCAATTAATGAACTGCGGCTGCGGCAAATTAAAAACTTCTTTACGGTGCTGTTCATGTCCCAGGGCACACCGATGATCTTGATGGGGGATGAAATCCGGCGCACGCAAGGCGGCAACAATAACGCCTATTGTCAGGATAATGAGCTGAGCTGGTTTGACTGGAGCTTGCTGGAAAAAAATCAGGGCTTACATCGCTTTGTTAAAGAGATCATTTTCTTGATCCAACATCTAGAGATTTTTCAAGTCAATGAACTCTTGGAGGTTAGCTATGCGACGCATAAACCGCATCTCGTTTGGCATGGCGTTAAATTAGGCCATCCAGACTGGGGTGAGAATAGCCACAGTCTCGCTTTCTCGTTGCGTCATCCAGACGCGAAAGAGCATCTGTACGTTATTTTTAATGCCTATTGGCAAGCGTTGGAGTTTGAATTACCGTTGTTGGGTAAGGGTGAACAGTGGTACGGCATTGTGGATACCTCTAAGCCCAGCCCCGATGATTTTCGTCCGTTGAGAACAGCGTCTGTTCTTACTCAAGATAGCTATTGGGTTGGGGGACGCTCAGCCGTTGTGCTGATGGCCTCTACAACGACGGCTCGGAAGCGATCGCCCCAACACCGTAAACGGGCTAGCCGTAAAGGTAGCACTAAGGCAAAAGCTACTCCTCCGATATAACGTAGGACTTGATTCCCGTTTGGAGGGATCCAAAGTCAAAGGTTTGAGCTGTGCCGTTGAAGGTGGCAATCGTCGTCCAGGCGATGATCAGGCTCGACGAAACCACGATCGGTACCACAAAGCTCACTAGCAGATCACCCCCAAAGGGAATTGCAAGCCAAGGGCTAAAGTCCGGTTTGGGAAAGAAGAGGGCTCCGGCGGCAATGCCCACCATGGAACTCCAGAAAGCAGCTTTACCTGTTAATCGCTGGGAATAAAGGCCGTAGAGAATGGGTGCGATCGCCCCAGCACAGACGAGATCCGCCAACAGAAAGAGATACAGCACGTTGTAGCCCTGGGCCGCGATGATCACCGCCAGAGTGGCGATCGCCACCGCCACTAAACGCGATGCCCGCAAAATTCCACTCGATGAAAGCTGCGGCAAAAAGCGGATCAGGTCTAAGGTCAAGACGCTCGTGATTCCGTTGAGGAGTGTATCCAGACTACTCATCACCAAGGCCAACGCAAGAATCAGCACGCCCACAATCACGATCGTCGGTAGGTTCAGCGATTGGATCAGCGAGAAAAAGGCGCGATCGTCATTGAAGCCTACACTCACGGCCAAAATGCCCAGCAGGCCCGCCAGAAACAACATGGGAAAGATCACGACAAACGAAGTCAAAAACGATCGCTTTACAACCTGATTCGTGCGGCAGGCGTAGATGCGTTGCCAGTTGCCTTGGTTAAACATTTCTGCTGCCAAGACTGCAATGACGAGGGTGAGGCCAAACTTAATGCCTGGGCCATTGCTAAAGGACAGTAGCTCTGGGGCAGACTGGCGCACATTGTCCAACACGGTTCCCAATCCCCCCAAGGCCGAAGCTGCAATAATCACACTCAAAATCAACAGCGGCACGATCACGATAAACTGAATAGCGTCAGTGAAAATCGTAGCCCCTAGTCCACCATAGGTCGTGTAGACAAAGACAGCGGTAATTACGACTAACGCCGTCCACCCCAAGGGGACATCCGCCAGAATTTGCACCGCTTTGGCGATCGCCGTTAGTTCAGCCGCGAGATAGATAAACATATAGAACACAATGATGCCAAGAGTCAGGACATACATTGCAGCACCAAATCGATAGAGAACATATTCATTGAGGGAATGTCCTTTGGGCATCAGGGTGCGGATGCGGGGGCCAATGGTGGCAAATACGCCTGCCGGAGCCGCTTGCCCCAGGCAGTACCCCAAAATTCCCATAATGCCGCTCGTTGCGCCCACTTCCGGTGGACTAAACAAAATCCAGGCACCTAGGGCAGAGGCAACGATCGTGGCAATCGACATTCCAGTGCCAAAGCGATCGCGACTCACCATGTAGTCTTCTAAATCAATCGTGCGTTTGCTGGTATAGAGCAGTCCCAGCAGGGTAAATAAACCTGCCGTCACTAAAATCACCACAAACGCAATCGCTCCAATGGACATACGGTGTAATCTCCCAACGGTGATATGGAGCTAGGGATGCAACTGTGGAACCGTCTGGACAGCCTAATACTCGGAGACTGGAAAAGTCCTGAGCACGGCTGAATTAAAGCGGGGCGATCGTTGCATCGGATTTCGAATTCACGCTTCCCTGCGCTGGTATTACCCAGTCCATTAACCGCAGTGTTGTACCCAAGCTGCGCCTAATGTAGTTCAGGTTCCAAGGGTATAATCTCAGCCTGGGCGATCGCCCAAGCACCCCTAGCTTGAGCAGATCATATCACCAGATGGTGAAGGGCGGGTTTTGTTCTTAACCCTCGGTGCTTGTTGGTGCGGTTTGCTCAAGAAGTGCTTGCGACGATGTCACCGATATGCTGTATAGTTCCTAAAGTTTCGTAAAGATAGCGAATCGCTTCAAGTTCACAACACGGGATGCCGTCTGGAAGCAGATAGGGATAGTTGGTAAATCCAGCCCCAATGTTGGTAAACACCCCATCCGGTGTTGCGCGCAAAAATTCTGTTAATTGCTCTAGGAAAAAACGATGGCGCAACGCATGGACTAAGATCTCTGTTACATTGACCTCTTCAGCATACTGATCGGCCCAACGCTCACTCTCTACAGAAACCCACAGTTTTGCAAATTGATCTCGACTCACCGTTTCTTTACGAGCACGGTACGAATTCACCAGTAGAGCCGAATCATGAACACCGCTAGGCATAATTGTATTTCGCTTCCATCGATTGATTTGAATCTCTACGGGTTCATTCCTCGCCCCTTGGGGCGGAATACCTGCCGGGGCTTGCCCCGTGGGTTCATACCTTTGATTATCCAATCCGCATGAGTCCTGATTGGTTGTACGGGCGGGTTTGACAGGGAACTGGCGCTGCTAACAGTCAGCCCTCGTTGCTGCGCTTTAAATTACAGCCGAAATCTCTTTCCAATACACCCGGTAAAATGACTCATGTTCACCTAGCGTATACCGCTCGATCAGTCCTTGATTACGAATAGAAACCTCACGATCCTGATTGATGATTACGGGAGTTGAGTCAAAGATATCGCGGGTTAGCATCATCTCTGTGGGAGTGGGATTATCGAGAATGACGACGTTGCTTTTGTCGTAAAACAATCCCTCTTTCTGCAAGATCTCTTCGGTATATTCAGCAATCAGCAAATCTAACTTGGGATTGCGGAGGAGGCTTTGGACACGGCTGTTGTGACGACCACTTAAGCGCTTTTCCGTGCGGTTGATCAGCACCCCTTCCCGACAAATGGCTCCCACGACCCAGGTTGGATGCTTAATCAAAATCCAATCGATCAAGTCCCGCAATTCATCCATTGGCAGATCGTTAAACGTCACAATTGGAATGCGGGCATCTTCTGGCGTATCAAAAAAAGTTTCTAAAATGCGTGAGGTTACGTCTACGCTTTGACCCATTGCAGGTCGCAGGTGCATGTGGCTGTAGCGCGCTGAACGTGCAGATCCATGTCAAGTTTGCCGACTTCGACCATCGTTTGAGCTAAAAGTTCGGCATGGGATGTGAAGGGATACTCTTCGATATTGGGATAGTCTCTAGCAATGGCCTGTACATAGTCCTGTAAGGGCAGCGGATCAACATTCCCACTGAGCGCAAACTGGAAGACGAGCGCTCCCCGATCCAGGTAGGGATTTGGGCCGCTGTAATGATGAAAGGGGAAGAGATCAAATGCATCTGTTGAGCGGGCGTTGACAGGGTGGGTTTGAATCGGTTGCTCTAACATGGCCATGCTCCGAGAGGATTCTTTTCTATCCTAAAGGGAGAGTCCCAGCCTCGCGCGATCGCCCCACGATTTTCGGTATCGCTTCTATCCTAAAGGGAGAATCCCAGCCTCGCGCGATCGCCCCACGATTTTCGGCAGCGCTGCCGTCAGAATGTTGTGATTTCATCACGGGGGATGCCAAGTACAGCAAATTTGCATAAAATGGGTGGAAGCTTAGCGTATTTCGGTCTGACCCGTCACCCAACTCTCCGCTAGCCTAATACCCTCAAGGTCAGACTCCCCGGTTGTATGGAGGCAATCCAACGCATTCGATTAATTCGACTGTTCGACGATGTCGGATGGCTTGAAGCGCAGATCCACGGCGATGCCGCTGGATAGCGGGTCTATCTCTACAGTTTGAGGCTCGCTCCCTCGATTGCTTGGTCGTTTGTTTACGCATTTGCAACCTATCTGCCTGGAATCACGGTATGGATTTTAGGTTGGTGGTTTGCGTCGTGCGCTAGGTTTGCATGGTTTTGGGCTGGATGCAATCTCAGCTTAGTTTTGCCTACTATTCGTTGATGCGATCGCCCATCGCTATTGCAGCCTGTGTTGTTATCCATCACAGCTAGATTTTTATGTTTAAATCACCCTTAACAACTCTGATTCATTGGGCGTATCAGACCCATCATGCTGCCCGCGATCGCCAAATTCCTGTGGAGGAATTACTGGAACAACAGTCCAGTTGGGCACTCTCTCGTCGTCGGTTTTTAGTCTCCAGTGCGGCGATCGCCGGAGCCAGTGTTCTTGGCAATCTAACCTGGAAGGTTACCGCCGCAAACGCCCGATCCACCGTATCGCCGATTCTGATCGTTGGGGCAGGGATTGCGGGTCTCACGGCGGCCTATCGGCTGCGGCAAGCGGGCATCCCTGTAGATGTCGTGGAAGCGCGAGGTCGGGTTGGTGGACGGATGCACAGTGTGCCCAATGTGGCGGGAACGTCGATTTCGGCAGAGCTAGGAGCCGAATTTATCGATCACGATCATCGCCGTATGCGTTCCCTAGTAGACGAGTTGGAACTGGATTTGATTAATCTCCATGCAGGACAAGCCGGGTTAGTAGACACCTACTTTTTTAATCAACAGACGGTGTCTCCGGAACAGCTTTTACAAGACTTTGCGCCGATCGCCCGCCAGATTGACATTGATTTTGCTAAACTCGCCAGATTTCAGGATTACAAAACCGCAACTCCCGAAGTCCGTCGGTTAGATCAGCAGTCCATTGCTGACTATCTAGACATGCTGCCCACCACGGAGACACTTCGGACCATTATTGACGTTGCCTATACGGCGGAATACGGCATTGATATTGATGAGCAATCCTGTTTGAATTTGTTGAACATGATTGACGCCACGTCCGATCGCCTCAGCCTTTACGGGGCAAGCGAAGAGGGATTTTGCGTCAAGGGAGGTAACGATCAAATTCCTAAAACCTTAGCAAAACGAGTCGAGTCTTCAATCCAACCGCATACGAGCCTGGAAAGAATTCGAAACCTCTCGGATGGTCGTTATCAAGTCACACTTCGTTCTGATCAGGGCGTGAGCGATCGCACCTATGAGCGAGTGATCCTGGCTCTACCTTTTAGTGTGTTACGAACGATTGATCTCGACGTCGATCTATCTCCCGTCAAACGAGCCGCGATCGCCCAACTGGGCTATGGCAGCAACAATAAACTGATCACGGGATACCGAGAAAAGGTATGGCGCGATCGCTACCAAGCCACCGCCCTCACCTTTTCCGATCTCCCTTTTCAGAGTGTTTGGGAAGCCAGCCACAGCCAGTATGGATCTAAGGATGATGCCCTACTGACCAACTTTGTGGGTGGACATTCGGGGGTGGAGTTAGGCCGTCAATCGACAGAGGAGGCGATCGCCCATCTGCTGCCGCAACTGAACCAGGTCTATCCCGGTGTTCAAGATGCTTACTTACAGAAAGGAGGATTGCGGACGTCGTGGGTTCATGATCCCTTTAGTCGAGGTTCCTACAGTGGGTATCGTGTCGGGCAATGGACTCAGTTCTACGGTGTAGAAGGCGAACGGGTCGGCAATCTCTTTTTTGTGGGAGAGCATTGCTCGAAGCAGTATCAAGGCTGGATGGAAGGAGCCTGCGAAACGGCTGAACAGGCAGCGGCCAGGATTTTGGCAGAGGTAGGCGCACCCATCTAATCGTGATTCAAACGGGCGGGTTTAGCAGACAGCACCGATCAACGACCGAGGTTTCACCGCAAAACCTGCCCCTAAGCATCAGTTGCAAAGATCGCCTCATCCTGGGCAAATGCCTTAAATTCCAGCGCATTTCCACTCGGATCGAGAAAAAACATCGTCGCCTGTTCGCCGATCTCGCCTTTGAACCGGATATACGGTTCAATCACAAAGTCTATGTCCATCTCCTGTAATTGCTGGGCGAGGGTTTGCCAATCGTCCATTTCTAAAATGATGCTCCAGTGCCGAACCGGGACGGCTTTTCCATCCACGGCATTGGTCGATGGGTCTAGACTGGGGGCAGCGAGGTGAGCCGTGATTTGATGTCCGAAGAAATTGAAATCAATCTATCGGTCGGAGGTTCGACCCACGGGGCAGCCCAGAACCGTTTCGTAAAAGTGTCGAGTTTGCTCTAAATCAGTGACCGGAAATGCGAGGTGAAACGGGCGAATGCTCATAAATCTTCCTGGGAGGCTAGTGTGTTGTGACTATTCTCCCTAGAATAAGGGGGCAAACCCGAACTCGCTACGGTTGCTTCCTATGTTTGTCCACGATCCGCCCATCCCTGTCAAAATTAACCGGATGAACCATCGCGTTCGGTGGCAGCATTCGGTCATTCGCCAACACCATATTGATCAGACTCGGTTGGTGATTGACGATGGCGATCGCGATCGCCCCGAATTTTCGTTTCTAGTCTTAGGCGGCTTTGTTGCATGATTAGAAAAACGGTCAGGTTCGCCTTGAGAGTGTCCTGGTATTAACCTTCAACCTTGTAGCTATCGGGTTTAGCGATCTGAATCATGCGGTTGAGCGCAACACATTTGATGAACAATTCCACGGCTTGATTGTCAAATTGACGTGCACTGAGATTGCCCCCAAAAATAGTCTTAAAGCGGAACATGGTAGTTTCAGCAA